>JBICIB010000001.1:0-5603 GCA_043101415.1 Planctomycetota bacterium JB042
TGAACGGCGGTCACGACCGCGTCCTGCTGCTCGGGCGAGATGCCCGGGAAGAGCGGCAGCGACAGGACCTCCTGCGCGGCGCGCTCGGCCTCCGGCAGGTCGCCGGCCTCGTACCCCAGATGGCGCATGCAAGGCTGGAGGTGCGCCGGGGTCGGGTAGTAGACCTGGCAGTCGACCCCGCTCTCGCGCAGGTGCGCCTGGAGCGCGTCGCGCTGGTCGACGCGGATGACGTACTGGTGCCAGTTGACGGTCCGCTCCTTGTCGACCTTCGGCAGGATGACGTCGTCGAGGAGCTGCTTGTCCTCGAAGAGCGAGTGGTACCGCGACGCGGCGTCCGCGCGCTGCTCGGTCCACTCGACGAGGTGCGGGGCCTTCACCCGGAGCGTCGCCGCGGTGATCGCGTTCATCCGGTAGTTGCCGGCGACGACCTCGTGCACGTTCGGCCCGGTCTGGCCGTGGTTCCGGATCTGCTTCACCTGCTCGGCGACGAGCTCGTCGTCGGTCGTCACCAGGCCGCCCTCGCCGAGGGCGCCGAGGTTCTTCGACGGGTAGAACGAGAACCCGGCGGCGTCGCCGAGCAGCCCGGCCGGACGCTCCTTGTAGGTGGAGAGGATCGCCTGCGCCGCGTCCTCGACGACCATGAGGCTGAACTGGTCGGCGAGCTCGGTGATCGGGTCCATCTCCGTGCACTGGCCGTACAGGTGGACCGGCATGATCGCGCGGACCTTGGTCTGCTCGCTGTTGAACTCCGAGCGCTTCTTCCCGCCCACGACCCCGTCGTCGATGTAGTCGTACACCCGCTCCGGCTTGATGCCGAAGTTCGTCGGGTCGATGTCGACGTAGACCGGCGTGGCGCCGAGCCTCACGATGGCGGCGGTCGTCGCGAAGAACGTGAACGGCGAGGTGAGCACCTCGTCGCCCGGCTTCACCCCGAGCGCCTGCAGCGCGCAGACCAGCGCGTCGGTGCCGTTCGAGACCGCGACCGCGTGCGGCGCCCCGATCAGCTTCGCCATCTCGGACTCGAACGCCTCGAGCACCGGCCCGCCGATGAAGCGGCCCGACGCGAGCACCTCTTCGATCGCCGTGCGCAGTTGCTCCATGAGCGGCGCGTGGAGCGAGTTGAGGTCGAGCTGCGGCACGTTCATCGGCACTCCGGAGATCTCGAAACCGAGGCGAGTCCAGAAACGAGCCTAACTTACAAACGCTCTCGGACCCTTCAACGTGGAAATCCCCCGATTCCGGGGCCACGAGGAGGCGGGACTTCCGCGCGGCCCTCCGTGCGACTACGCTCGACCTCGACCCCGTTTCCGGAGAGACCATGCTCACCTCCCTCCTCGTCTCCGCCACGCTCGGCCTGGTCGCTCCCGACGACCCGGGCGCCGCCCGCGCCGAGGTCCGGCGCATCCTCGAGAACGCCGCCGCGGCCCAGAACGCCGACGCCGTCGCGGCCGACCTCCGGGACTTCTCGGTCCGCCTCTACCTGACGCGGCGGGACGACGAGGGATCGCGCGTCGAGCTCGACGTCCACCGGAAGTTCAAGGCCCCGGACATGCTCTGGACGCGGATCGAGGAGAAGGCGATCTCGGGGTCGACGTTCCAGCAGGGGTTCGACGGGAAGACGTCGTGGATGCACGACGAGGACCGCGACGAGACCCTCCTCTACGAGGGGCCGGAGTACCGGACCGACCGGAAGCAGATCGAGACCGACCTGAAGACGATGCGGCAGCTCCTCCGCTTCCTCTTCCTCCGGAACCTGATCCCCGCGCTCTCCGACCTCGAGCGGCTCGAGGACGCGTCGGACGGCGACCTGCACACGATGGTGGTCCGGGGCCGGGGCCGCCTCCCGGAGACCGACGACAAGGAGTGCGTCGTCACGCTCTGGATCGAGAAGGGGACCGACCTCCTGATCGGCGCCCGCCTCGAGGTCGAGGGGAACGTCCCGATGCAGTTCTGCTTCTGGAACCACGCCCCGAACCCGCAGGGGATCGTCGTCCCCGGGTCGACGAAGGTGTACCGGAACGACGAGGAGCTCCCGTCCGAGGTCCTCTCGATCGTCGGGCTCCAGGACGACGACGGCGACCCCCGGAACGACATCCTGTTCAACACGGGGATCGACGACGGGACGTTCCGCCCGCCGAGCGACGGATGATCCGACGGGCGGCCGGGCTCGCGCTCCTCGCGGCGTCCGCCGGTTGCGCGCCCGCGGACGAGGCCGACGCGCCGCCCCCTCCGCCCCGACCGGACGGCGAGTCGTACCTCGTCGTCGACGCCGACGCCGGGCCGGACGGCGAGGCCGACCTCGGCGGCGCCGTCTTCCTCTGGAACCGGACCGACGGATCGCTCGCGCCGTTCGCCGCCGACCCCCGGTTCGTCGACCCGCAGCGGGCGCTCGTGCTCGAGGACGGCGACGTGCTCCTCCTCGACCTCGCCGCGGAGACGCCGGACGGCGCGGGCGCGCTGTTCCGCATCGACGGCACGACGCGCGAGGTCGGCGCCCCGATCGGCTTCGTCGGGTTCGACCGGCCGGTCGGCCTGACCCGCGGCCCCGGGGAGACGGTCTACGTCACCGATCGGTCGGCCCTGCCGCACGGCGAGTCGCGCGGCGCGGTCTTCCGGGTCGACCTCCCGACGGGCGAGGTGGTCGGGGCGTGGCGCGACCACCGCTTCCGCGCCCCGTCGGTCCTCCTCGCGCGCGCCGACGGGACGCTCCTCCTCCTCGACGCCGACGCCCGGACCGGGAACGGCGCCGACGAAGGGGTGCTGTTCACGATCGACCCCGAGACCGGCCAGGTGGCCGAGCACGCCCGGCTCGTCGGCGCGGTCAGCCCCCTCGGCCTCCTCGAGGAGCCGGACGGCGGCCTGCTCGTGTTCGACGCCAACGCCGACCCGCGCGGCGTCGGCGGCCCGCTCGGCGCGGTCTTCCGGGTCGACCGGGACGGCGCCACGTCGCTCGTCGTCTCCGACCACCCGTTCCGCGACCCCGTGCGCGGCTGCCTCGGCGAGGACGGGACGGTCCTCCTCGTCGACGCGAACGCCGACCCCGCGGGACGCGGGCCGGACCGGGCGGGACGCGGCCAGAACCTCACCGGCGGGGGCGCGATCCTCGCGCTCGATCGCGCGACCGGCGCGACGCGGGTCGCCCTCGCCCCGCCGGAGTTCGTGAACCCCGTCGACCTCGTGAGGTGGCGATGAAGCGGCTCTTCCTCCGACTCCTCCTGGTCACCGTGGTCGCCGCCGCGATCCTCGCCGCGTGCGAGGCGGGCGTCCGGCTCTTCTTCCGCGAGGGGCTCTCCCCCGAGTTCCTGCAGCCGGAGGCGGGACGCGCGTACTTCGGCGCCCGCATGCTCCGTCCGGTCGAGGAGGACGGCGTCCGATACGCGGGACGGGAGGGCGCGTCGGTCACGATCCGAGGCGTCGAGTACGCGCACGACGACGCGCTCGGCCTGCGCGTGGCACCGGAGGCGATCGAGAAGCCGGAGGGGACGTTCCGGATCGTCGTCGTCGGCGACTCGAACGCGTACGGCTGGGGAGTGCCGGCCGAGGCGACGTTCGCGCGGCAGGTCGAGGCGGCGCTCCGGGCGGCGGGGAGGACGGCCGACGTCGCCGTCCTCGGGTTCCCCGGCTACAACACCGGCGACCAGGCGGCGCTCCTCCGGCGGCTCGGCCCGAGGCTCCGGCCGGACCTCGTGCTCGTGGCGTGGTTCGCCAACGACCTCGAACGGCTCGGCTTCCACGTCGACTCCGGCGGCTGGCTCTTCGCCGACCCGCTCCCCCTCCCGGACGCCTGGAAGCCGACCCTGTGGCGCTCGTTCCTCTACCGACGGATCTCGGTGAACGAGGTGAGCCGGATGCGCGACGCCGGGGAGTACGTGCTCGGCGAGGGGCCGAACCTCGAGTTCGGGGAGGAGAAGCTGCTGGAGCTCTCGGAGGTCGCCCGCGGCCTCGGCGCGAGGCTCGCGGTCGTCCACGTCCCGCCCCTCGAGGTGGTCGGCGCGCCGCCGTCGACCGAGGAAGGGGCGAAGGACGAGCCGGGCGAGGAAGGCGCGGCTCCGGCGACCGCCTCCGGAGGGGGCGTCGACCCGAGGACGCTGACGCTCCATCCGGAGACGGTCGCCGGCGCCCGGTCGGGGCGTTGGCTGAAGAAGGTCTGCGGGCTGTACGGGTTTCCCCACCTCGACCTGCTCGACGCGGTGATCGGGGTCCCGGCGCCGCTCCTCTGGGCGTCGCCCGAACACCGGGACCACCACCCGAACGCCGACGCACACCGGCGGTTCGCGGAGGCGATCGTCCCGTGGCTGGAGGAGAAGGGGTTCCTGCCGTAGTCGAGCCCCGGACGCCGGGTCAGAACCCGCTCCGCTTGAACCACGCCTCCAGCTCGCCGCGCCCGATCCGGAGCGACGTCGGGCGTCCGTGCGGACACGCCTTCGCCTCGGGGATCCGCGCCGCCTCGTCGAGGAGCGCCTCGATCTCCTCGTCGGCCAGGACGTCGCCCGCCCGGACCGCGCCGTGACACGCCATGGTGTGGAGGCGGTGCTCGAGCGGCTCGCGCGCGTCCTTCGCCCCGGCGTCGTCGTCGCCGAGCAGCGCCTCGAGCATCGACGCGGCGTCCCGGTCCTTCAGGAGCGCCGGCAGCGCGTGCACCGCGACCGCGGTCGGAGAGAACGCCGACAGCTCCACGCCGATCCGCGCCGCCGGCCCGGCGAGCTCCTCCGCGCGCATCACCGCGGCGCGGCCGACCTCCACCACCGCCGGGACGAGCAGCCGCTGGCTCGGCACGGCGCCGTCCTCGAACGCGCGGCGGAGCTTCTCGTACAGGACCCGCTCGTGGATCGCGTGCTGGTCGACGAGCACGAGCTCGCCGTGCGACTCGTACAGCACGTACGTCGAGAAGACGCGGAGCCAGCCGGCGCCCGTCCGCTCCGGCACCGTCGGCGCGGCGGCGGAGGCCGCCGGGACCGCGGACGCGGGCCGGAACAGGTCGCCGGCCGGCGCCGCGCGCTCGCGCACCGCGTCGGCCGGGGCCGGCGTCGGTCCGCGGCCCGCCTCGTCCCCCGCGGGGGAGGCCGGGGCGCGCCGACCGGCGTCCCAGGCCGACGGAGGGAGCGGCCGCGCCGACGTCGCGCCGGGACCGCCGGGGCCGACGCGCGGGCGGGGCGCGAGGTCGGCGCCCCGCAGCGCGTCGAGCACGGCGTGGTGCACCGACCGGAAGACGCGCGACGGGTCGCGGAACCGGACCTCGGTCTTCGCCGGGTGGACGTTCACGTCGATCTCCGCCGGGTCGATCCCGACGAACAGGACGAAGACCGGGACGAGCGACGGGGCGAGGAACTCCCGGAACGCCTGGCGCACCGCGGCCCGGATCGCGGGGTCGACGATCGGGCGGCCGTTCAGGAAGACCGCCTGGTGGGTCGTCCGTCCCTTCGCCGTGTCCGGCGGACCGATCAGCCCCTCGACGCGCACGCCGCCGTCCGCCCGCTCGACCGCGATCATCCGCGCCGCGAGCTCGTGTCCGTACGCCTCCCCCACCCGCGCCCGCCGGTCGGCGTCCGGCGCCACCCGGAACGAGCACCGCCCGCCGTGGGAGAACGAGAACCCGACCCCTT
>JBICIB010000002.1:0-10087 GCA_043101415.1 Planctomycetota bacterium JB042
GTGCTCTTCCGATCTCGCCTCCTCCGACATCCAGTTCCTCGTCGCGCGCGAGTCGTACTCGAACGCGACCGGCGAGCCGGACGCGGAGAAGAAGAAGGAGCTGTACGCGCAGGCGGCGAAGGACCTCGCCAAGGTCGACGCGACGAGCAACTACTACGAGCGCGCCCTCGTCCTGAAGGGGCGGTCGGAGGACGGCGCCGGCAAGCCGGAGGACGCGATCGCGACGTTCGACTTCCTCTTCTCCCGGGCGGCGAAGGAGGGCGTGGCGCACAGCAAGAAGCTGACCCAGCAGCGCGCGATCGCCCTCGCGGAGGCCGCGTTCTACAAGGCCGGCGTGCTGCTCGACCTCGAGCGCCACTCGGAGGTCCTGAAGACGCTCGAGGGGTACGAGTCGAAGCACGAGGGGCAGGCCCCGTTCTTCCCGAACGTCCAGTACTACCGGATCCGCGCGCTGGTCGGCCTCGGGGAGTGGGACCGGGCGGAGGAGCTGCTCGGCTCGCTGGAGGCGAACCACCCGCGCGCGTCGACCGTCGGCTACGCCATCAACGCGGTCGCGGCCGGCTTCTACGACGCGTACAAGAACCACGCCGACGAGGGATCGGAAGAGGCGCTCGGCCACCTGACCAAGGCCGCGAACTACCTCGCCCGGTACAACAAGCTCTCGGGCTACGGCTCGTTCCAGAACCTCCGGAACGTCGCCGACTGGACCAAGCGCCTCGGCGAGTACGGCCTCGCGGCCGAGAACTACAAGCGCCTGATCGACCGGTTCGGGAAGCAGCCGAAGTACGCCCGGACCGTCGACTCGAAGGTGAAGCGCGACTACGCGGAGGTCCTCCTGGCGCAGAAGGAGTTCCAGGCCGCCGTCCCGCTCTGGACCGAGGTGTACGCGGCCAACCGGAAGAACCGCGAGGTCGTCCGGTCGTTCGCCCTCTGCCTCGGCGGCTGGCTGGAGGAGGAGGAGAACCGGGGGCTGTACACGTACACGGAGGTCCCGGGGGCCGGCCAGTACAAGGAGGCGATGGAGAAGTGGTTCGAGCTGAAGAAGGGGCTCGAGGACGCGGGGGAGAAGGGGACCGACGGGTGGTGGGAGACCGTCGCCAACTACCTGTTCTGCAACCACATGGCGGCCAAGCAGAACCCCCAGATGAAGGACGCCGGCCTGAAGCTGATCGAGAACTACAAGGCCCTCTACCCGGACCTCGGGGGCGGGAGCTGGAAGCGGAAGATCGAGAAGCTCGAGCGGGCCTTCCGGCGATGATGGCCGCGTTGACACCCAAGAACGGACCCGATAGCATGCGCCACCCTTCTAACGTCCGCTCCGGACACCGTTTCTCGGAGTCGATCCGCTTGATCTCCCGTGCCCGCGCGGCCCTCTTCTCGGCCGCAGCCCTCCTCTTCTCCGTCTCCTCCGTCCCGTCGGCGGACGCCGCCGACCGGATCTGGCAGAAGAGCGGCGGACGCCCGATCATCGCCGACAGCGTCCTCTCGGACCACTACGACGAGCTGACGTATCGCAAGGGGTCGAACGAGCTCAAGCTGAGCGCGAACCGGGTGCGGACCGTCGACTACGGCGACGCGCCGGAGTCGTTCGAGCTGGCGCTCGACAAGCGCGCCGAGGGGGACTACGAGAACGCGGCCTCCCTCCTGAAGGCGGCGATGGCCGAGAAGGGCGTGCGCGCCTGGATCCAGCTCCGCGGCGCCTTCGAGCTCGGCGAGACGTACCGCCTCTGGGGCGCCCGCGACGCGTCGAAGTTCTCCGAGGCGGTGAAGCAGTACGACGCCGCGCTCGCCAAGGGGGCGAAGGCGCGCATCCGGCCGGACATCCTGTTCGGACGCGCGCGCGCGAACCTCGGGGCCGCGAACCTCGACGCCGGCCTGAAGGACCTCGACACGCTCGTCCAGGAGGCGGTGTCGAACAAGTACGGGGTCACCTGGGAGCTCCGCGCCCTCCACGAGAAGGCGGAGGCGCTCGACGAGGCGGGCCGGGCGAACGAGGCGAAGAACGCCTACTCCACGCTCGAGAAGAACGCCCGCTCGTTCTCCGGCCAGGACCAGCTGTCCGACGAAGAGCGGAGCCTCGCCGCGGAGATGGCCGGCCTCGCCCGGCTCGCGCAGGGGCGCGTCCTGATCCGCGACGGCAAGGCGAACCAGGCCGAGTCGTTCTTCGCGCGGATCGTCGACGACGAGCAGGAGGTCGAGGGCGTCCGGGCCGCCGCGCTGGTCGGGCTCGGCGAGTCGCTCGCGGCCGAGAAGAAGTTCAAGGAGGCGCAGCTCGCGTTCGCGAAGGTGCGCGTCCACCACTTCGGGGCGACCGAGGCGGTCGCCGAGGCGACGTTCCGCCTCGGCCAGCTCGCCCGCGAGCTCGGCGACGCCGAGCCGAAGGGGAGCAAGCTGGCCCAGGACTACTTCCTCGAGGTCGTCCAGCACTACTCGGATTCCAAGTGGGCCCAGCGGGCCCAGAAGGAACTGAACTGATCGGGAAGGTTCCCGGTTCATCTCTCTCAGCCCACTTCGGGAGGCAGGTCAAGACGATGTCCGATTTCGTCAAGCGCACGTTCACCCTTGCGGTGATGTTCCTCGCCACGGCGCCGCTGGCGCTCGCCCAGGAAGAGGCCCCCTCGATGTCGATCGGCGACGTGATCGCGGGTGGTGGCACGGTCGGCATCATGCTGATCATCCTCTCGGTCGTCGGTCTGGCGCTGTTCATCGACAACTTCGTGAACATGCGGAAGCAGAAGCTCGCCCCGCCGGACGTCGTCGACGAGATCGAGGCGCTCATCGAGGCCGGCGAGTACCAGGAGGCGATGGAGCTCTGCGAGGCCGAGCCGAGCTACTTCACGAACGTCGTCGCCGCGGGTCTCCCCCGCCTGAACGCTTCGTTCGAGGCGATGGAGAAGGCGGTCGAAGAGATGGCCGAGGAGGAGCAGCTGAAGCTGTTCATGAAGCTCGGCTGGATCTCGCTCATCGCGGCGGTGGCGCCGATGCTCGGGCTGACCGGGACCGTGCTCGGCATGATCCTCGCCTTCAAGGTCATCGCGTCGTCCAAGGGGCAGGCCGAGCCGTCCGACCTCGCGGACAACATCTCGCTGGCGCTGATCACGACCCTCCTCGGGCTGTTCGTCGCCATCCCGATGACCGCGGCGTTCGTCTTCCTGCGCAACCGCGTCGTGAAGTCGACCCTCGAGATCGCGGCCGTGGTCGAGGACATCTTCGAGCGGTTCCGCCCGACGAAGAGCTGAACCTCGCCGTTGACGCGCCGTTGTTCCACAGAGCTCCCGAAGGAGGTCGCTCATGAAGACCGGTAAGGACGCGGTCCTCGATCCGCCCGAGATGAACATGACGCCGATGATCGACATCGTGTTCCAGTTGATCATCTTCTTCATGATCGTGATCGACCTGAGCCAGAAGGACCTGGAGGACCTCGTCCTCCCGAGGTCCAAGATGGCGGTCGAGGACGAGCCCGAGGAAGGGCGGCTCTACGTCAACATCAACCGGAAGGGCGAGTACATCCTGAAGCGTCAGAAGCTCGATCTGAACGCTCTGGAGAACCAGCTCATGCTCCGCGTCGACCAGCCCCGCAAGGACGGCGAGCCGACGCGCGACGAGATGGGGCTGGCGACCCGGCCGATCCTGATCCGCTGCGATCAGGCGTCCGAGTTCAAGCACGTCCAGAAGGTGATGTTCATCTGCGGCAAGGAAGGGCTCAAGATCTGGAAGGTCGAGCTCGCCGCCGGGCAGGAGAGCAAGGACGAGGAAGAGTAGTTCCTCTTCGGGAGACCAACGATGGCGAACAAGGCAGTCGAGGAAGCGACCGAAGAGATCAAGATGGAGATGACGCCGATGATCGACGTCACCTTCCTCCTCCTGATCTTCTTCCTGTGCTCCATCAAGTTCAAGGTGCTCGAGGGGAAGCTGCAGACGTACCTGCCGAAGGACGTCGGCGTGAACACCACGCCGCAGCAGAAGATGCTCGAGAAGGTCGACGTCCGGATCTACCGGACGCTGACCCGTGAGAAGCTCGACCTCGAGCAGATCGAGAACTACCGCAAGTGGTACGACGCGGGCGGCTGGAGCGAGGACCAGGTCGAGATCCGCTTCCAGGGCCAGAAGGTCAGCGGCCTGAAGGAGCTGAAGAAGAAGTTCGAGGACCTCCGCGAGCGGATCCCGCCGCCGGAGGATCCGGAGGAGGACGACACCCTCAAGATGAACCTCGAAGCGATGAAGGGCTGCATCTACGAGGACATCGTGAAGGTCGTCGACGTCGCGTTGGCGGCGAAGTTCACTTCGATCACGTTCCGCGGGATCGAAGCGGACGCCTGAGCCGGACCTTCTCCGGCGCTCCGATCGAGGGGCGCTCCCGCGAAAGCGGGGGCGCCCCTCGCGCCGTCTCGGCCGACGCGCGCGAACCGCCGGCGTCGCGCGCCGTTCCTCCTCCCGTCACTCACACGGGAGACCGACCGATGATGCGAAAGGCGATCGAGGAAGCGGCCGCGGAGACGAAGCTGGAGATGACGCCGATGATCGACGTCACGTTCCTCCTGCTGGTCTTCTTCCTCTGCTCCATCCAGTTCAAGGTCCTCGAGGGGGCGCTCCGGACGTACCTGCCGAAGGAGGTCGGCGTCTCCCCCTCCCCCACCGACGCGATGCTCGCCAAGGTCGACGTCCGGATCGACCGGCTCCGGACCCGCGCCGACCTCGACCTCGCCGACCCGGACGCGTACCGCCGCTGGCGCGACGCCGGCGGCTGGTCCGAGCGCCAGGTCGCGCTCTCCCTGCAGGGCGAGCCGATCTCCGGACTCGCCGAGCTGCGGGAGCGGCTCGAAGCGCTGCGCGACCGCGTCCCGCCCCCGGCCGACCCGGACGAGGACGACCCGTTGAAGATGAACCTCGTCGCGACGCCGGGGTGCATCTACGAGGACGTGGTGAAGGTCGTCGACGTGGCGTTGGGGGCGCGGTTCGAGGCGATCACGTTCCGGGGGATCCCGAACGACGCGTAGGGGGCGGGTTCGGCTTCGTGCCCGTGCCCGTGCCCGGTCTCGTCCGCGCGGCCGGCTCGCACACAAGATCCACGACACGGAAGACCGGGGACCGGCCGCCGGGGAACGGGAGAGGGAGGGGAGGACCGGGTCGCGGAAAGCCGGGATCGCGGAAAGCCGGGACACGGGAGCGGGCGGCGGGTCCCGGTCTTCCGGTCTTCCGGTCTTCCGGTCTTCCGGTCTTCCGGTCTTCCGGTCTTCCGGTCTTCCCTGACCCGGTTCCCCCTCCCGCTCCCCGGCGTCCGGTCTCCGGCCACCCGTTCCCCGGCCTTCCTCTCCCTCTCCCGTTCCCCGGTGTCCGTTCCCCGGTGTCCGACTCCCGGGCATCGCCGACGGAACGGCTCCGGTTTCCGGGCACGGGCACGGGCACGGGCACGGGCACGGGCACGGGCAGATGTACGGCTCCTCCCCCTCCCGCTACCATCCTTCCACGATGCCCCTCTCCCGCCTCCTCCCCCTCTTCCTCCTCCTCCTCGCGACCACGTGCGCTCCCCCCCCGGTCCGCCGCAACGTCCTCCTGATCTCGATCGACACCCTCCGCTGGGACCGCCTCGGCAGCACCGGACACGCCGGCGCCGCGACGCCGAACCTCGACCGCCTCGCCGCGAGCGGGACCCTCTTCACCAACGGCGTCGCGCCGACCCCGCTCACCCTCCCCTCCCACGCCACGATGTTCACGGGGAAGCTCCCGATCGAGCACGGGGTGCGGGACAACGCGCCGTTCCGGCTCCCCGAGCGGCACGACACGCTGACGACGACGTTCGCGGAGCGCGGCTACCGGACCGCGGCGGTCGTCGGGGCGGCGCCGCTCGCGGCCGGATGCGGGCTCGAGCGGGACTTCGAGACGTACGACGACGACTTCGGCGCCCAGGCGACCGGGACGGTCGTGCTCGCCGAGCGGCGGGCGGACGCGGTGACCGACGCGGCGATCGAACGGCTGGCGGTCGACGACGAGCGTCCGTTCTTCCTCTTCGTCCACTACTTCGATCCGCACGCGCCGTACGCGCCCCCCGCCCCGTTCGCGGCCGACTTCGCGGGCGCTCCCTACGACGGCGAGGTGGCGTTCGTCGACCGGGAGATCGGACGGCTGCTGACGGCGCTCGACCGGAGCGGGGCGGCCGCCGAGACGCTGGTGGTCGTCACGTCCGATCACGGGGAGGCGCTCGGCGAACACGGCGAGGACGCCCACGGGTTCTTCCTCTACGACTGCACGATCCGGGTCCCCGTGATCGTCCGGGATCCCGGGGCTCCGGCCGGCGGGGTCGAGGAGACGCAGGTCCGCCACCAGGATCTCCGCGCGTTCGTCGAGGCGCGCGCGGCCGACCGACCGGCGGACCTCGCGGCCCCCGGTCGCCGCGGCGAGCCGGCGTTCGTCGAATCGCTCTACGGCGCGATCCACTGCGACCACGCCCAGCTCCGCGGGCTCCGCTCCCCGCGCGGGACGAAGCTCCTGGAGGCGTGCGACGTCGAGTTCTACGACCTCGGCGCCGACCCGGACGAGGAGCAAGACCTCGCTCCAGGCGACCCGCGCGTCGCCCCCGCGCTCGCCGCGCTCGACGGCGCGCTCGACTCGCTCCGGCGCGACCGGAGCGAAGGGGGCGGCGCCGCCCTCCCCGGCTACCTGTCGACGCCGCTGGCGCCCGAACTCCTGGCGACCCGGTCCCGCGAGGAGAACTGCGCGCGCCCGTCGCCCGCGTCCCGGCGCGCGTCGATCGCCGCGCTGCAGGACGGGGTGCGGCAGCTCGAGGCGGGGCTGCTCCAGTCCGCGTGCGAGACGCTCGGCGCCGGCGTCGCGGACGACCCGGAGAATCCGGCCCTCCGGTTCTGGCACGGGCGCGCGCTCCGCGCCGCCGCCGCGCAGGACGGCGACCGCGAACGGCTCGTCGAGGCGGAACGCGCCTTCGCCGACGTCGTGCGGCTCCGGCCGGACCACGCGCAGGCGCGCGACCTCCGCCTCCACTCGCTGGTCCTCCTCGGCCGGTACGACGAGGCGAAGCGGCTGGCGGACGCGCTCGCGGCCGGCGATCCCGCCCCCCGTTCGCTCGAGGCGGCGGCGATCCTCCACCTCACGCCCCGCGGCGCGTTCGCGGAGGCGGACAACCCGCACCACGATCCGGCCGCCGCCGCGGCGCTGCTCGAGCGGGCCTTGGAGGCGGGCGAGGACGCGCGGATCCGCGCCCGCCTCGAGGAGTGTTACCGGCGGTGACGCGGTCGAATAGACCCGCCCGACGTCGTCCGGACCTCCGCACCCGGAGGGGGCGACGGGCGGAAGAAGGAGCGTGACCGCGATCACGGACCGACACCTCCCAAAAGCGGCCGGCCGGCGCTTCAAAGGCGCTTGCATCCCCTCCGGAGCGCTGATAGAGTCCGCGGACTTCCGTGGTAAATCCTTGATCCGGAACACCTTTCCAACGTCAGGCACGTTTCACCGGCAGAGACGTCGGCCCACTTCGAATGGCGCCCTGCCGCGACCGAATCCGCCTCATCCGCCAAGCCTCTTCCGTCAAGAAGGATGGACTCATGGCGCGTAATGCCATCCACAGCTCGCTCCGCAACCTGGCCCTGATCGCGACGTCGCTCGCCGCCACGTCCTGCGCGTGGTCGCCGTGGGGAGACTCCGCCGAGTCGACGCCGGTCCCGAGCGACGAAGCGCTCGCCGACGGCGCGCGCGACGCCTCGCTCCCGGCCGCCGAGACGGCCCGGGCGGCTACGGTCGACGCCCCGGTGATCCCGGTCGCCGCCGCTCCGGCGATGATGCAGGACGACGATCCGGACAGCATCGCCGCCGAGGCGGAGGAGCGCTGGCGCATCAAGCAGCAGCAGCTCAAGATGGAGGCGGAGGAGACGTTCCTCGCCGGACAGCGCCGCTTCGACCGCGGCGACTACGACGGCGCGATCCTCCACTTCGAGCAGACGATGAACCACATCCGGTGGGCGCCGGTCGGCGTCGACTGGGGGACGCTCGAGGAGCGCGCCCGTTCGGCTCTCGAGGCGGCCCAGCGAGCGGAGTCCCGCAAGGAGACCGAGCTCCGGCGCGAGCAGGATCGCGCGGCGTGGGAGAAGATCCAGGCGGAGGAGGCGGCCGCGAAGCAGCGCGAGCACGACCTGACCCTCCGGATCCTCCAGGACGCGATCGCCGCGTTCAACCGGAACGACTTCGACGACGCCGAGGAGCTCGCGGCCCAGGCGCTCGAGCGCGAGCCGATGAACGACCGCGCCCGGACCCTGATCCACGACGCGCGGGAGGCGTCGCGGGAGAACTCGAACCAGCGCGCGGTCGACGAGCGGAAGGACGAGTACCGCCGGTGGAAGCAGCAGATCGAGGAGACCCGGATCGCGTACGCGCAGACGCTGACCGGGCCGGACCAGGAGTTCTGGGACGACATCTCGGCGAAGCGGAGCCTGCGGAAGAACCTCGCCCTCACCGAGGTCGAGCCGCCCGAGGCGCGTGAGCTCCGGAACAAGATCGAGAACACGCGCATCCCGTCGATCCAGTTCCCCGACATGACGGTCCCGGAGGCGACCAACGGGATCTCGATCCTCTCCGGCATCCCGATCGTCGTCGACCCGGAGGTGGCGGCCGACCTCGACTCCAGCGGCGTCCTCCTGAACGTCAGCACGCTGACGAACATCAGCGTCGAGTCGCTCCTGAAGATCGTCACCGCGCAGGCGGGCGAGGACCTCACCTACACGATCAAGCACGGCGTGGTCCTGGTGACCCGCAAGGAGAAGGCGCTCGGCGAGGCGATCCCCCGCATCCACACGGTGCAGGACCTGACGTTCGCCCTGACCGACTTCAAGGGCCCGAAGATCGGCAGCATCCCGCTCCCGGGCGCCGAGTTCGACGAGGACGAGGGCGGCCCCTTCGGCAGCGACACGGTCGGCGAGAACGTCGTCCAGCCCGAGGAGATCGTGAACCTCATCCGCGAGAACATCGCGCGGGACACCTGGGACACCGGGAACTTCTCGATCGACACCGCGAACAACAACCAGATCCTGGTGATCCACACCCCGAAGGTGCAGCTCGAGGTCGCGCAGTTCCTCGACGACCTCCGCCGGTTCTCCAGCTCGGTGATCACGATCGAGTCGCACTTCGTGACGATCACCGACGGGTTCATCCAGGAGATCGGCACCGACTTCCGCGGCCTCGGCGGCTCGAGCCTCGGCCCGGACGTCCCGCTGAACGACGTCACCTACGGCCTCGAGGACAACGCCGGCCAGGCGCTAGACAACAACGGCCCCGGCCTCTCGACCGGGACCGGCCTGAACCCGCTCGCGGGCGCGTTCTTCAACGACGGGTCGGACGGCGACGTCCGCGCGTTCACGAACAACTTCTTCGAGACCGCGCTCGGCAGCACG
Source organism: Planctomycetota bacterium JB042 (assembly GCA_043101415.1). Taxonomy (GTDB): domain Bacteria; phylum Planctomycetota; class B15-G4; order B15-G4; family JADJEK01; genus JAUIEL01. The sequence continues at coordinate 9,396 of JBICIB010000002.1, forward strand.
CTCACGACGACCGGCGGCGCGGCCCTCCAGATCGCGTTCTTCCACGGGGACGACCAGTACAACGCGGTGGTTCGCGCGGTCGAGAAGTCGCTCAACGCCACCGAGATCTCGGCCCCGATCCTGACCGTCTACAACACCGAGCGCGCCTACGTCACCGTGACGAACCAGGTGTCGTTCGTTCAGGACTTCGACGTCGACGTCGCGAACTCCGCGTTCATCGCGAACCCGAACATCGGGATCATCCAGGAGGGCGTCGTCCTCGACGTCCGTCCGACGATCTCGTACGACCGGAAGTACATCACGCTCGAGATCCAGGCGACGATCGCGAACCTCCTCCGCCCGATCCGCGAGTTCACGACCTCGCTCGCCGGCTTCTCGGTCCCGGTCTCGTTCCAGCTCCCCGAGCTCGAGGTCCAGACCGCCAACACGACGGTCCGCGTGCCCGACAACGGCTCGATGGTCCTCGGCGGCCTGAAGAAGCTCCACTACGTGAACCGCACCGCCGAGGTGCCGTGGCTCGGCCGCATCCCGGTGGTCGGCGCGCTGTTCCGCAACAAGGGCCTCGCCGACGAGACGCAGAACCTGATCGTCATCGTCAAGGCGTCGATCACGAACCTCGCCCCGTGGCGCGACTCCTGAGCGCCGGCTGACGCCGGCTCGCCTCGAGAGAGCCCGTCCCGCCGCCCGGCAGG
>JBICIB010000003.1:0-2683 GCA_043101415.1 Planctomycetota bacterium JB042
CTTCTTCGCCTTCTTCCCCGCCTTCGTCTTGAAGGTCGCGACCGGCTGGTTCAGGGCGTCGATGACGGTCACGCGCAGGCGGAGATCCCCTTCGAGCGGGACGACCTTCAGCTTCAGCCGGGACTTCTCGAGCCCGCCGAAGACGGCCGCGTCGATCCCCCCGTCGGCGTGGCCGAGGAGCGCGTCCCCGACGTCGAACGAGGCGAGCTCGACCGTCAGGGTGACCGGGACCGTGGCGACGGGGACGCCGTCCTGGAGGAACCGGAGGGCGCCCTGGTGGATGCCGCTCCCGAGGCCGGACGGGTCGACGGCGACGGTCACCGCCGCGGGGCCGCCGCCGGGGGCGATGGTGCCGGTCGCGGGCGCGGCGGTGACCGGCCCGACGACGTCGCCGATCACCTCGACCGACCAGCCGAGGGGAGCGCCGACGTTCCCGCAGTTCGAGAGCGTGAAGACGACGTCGTCCGGCGGCGGCATCCCGGCCCCGTGGTCGACGTGGACGCTGGTCGGGCCGTCGACGCAGAGGATCGGGTCGGTCGCCGGCTCGCCGATCTGCAGCTCGACGTCGACGTCGATCCGGTCGGAGAGGACGTCGTCGTTCTGGAACGTCACGACCGTCGAGTGCGTCCCCTCCGCGAGCCCGGCCGGGTCGAACGAGAGCGTCACCGGCACGCCGGCCGCGCCCTCGTTCGAGGTGCCGGAGGGCGGGGTCGCGCTCGCCCAGGCGGGCGCTCCGGAGAACGAGACCGACCAGTTCAGCGGGCCGACCCCCGCGTTCGACACCAGGCGGACGACGTCGGCCGGGAGGGGGCCTCCGGGCGCGTACGCGAGCGTCAAGTCGTCGTCGTCGTCGAGGTCGAGGATCGAGGCGATCGGGGTCTCGGGGAAGACGTGCGCGCTCCCGGTCGGGAGTCCGAACGCGTTCGCGTCCCCGGGGGCGCCGACGAGGACGTCCCGCTGGCCGTCCTGATCGACGTCCCCGAGGTCGGCGACCGCGGCGCCGAAGTCCGCCGCGCCGGTCCAGGCGTGGATCGGGAGCCCGTTGCTCCCGGACACGACGCCGGCCCACGCGCCGCCCGGCGCCCCGGCGAGGAGGTCGGGGATCCCGTCGGCGTTGACGTCGCCGGCCGCGGCGAGCGCCTGCCCGAACGCGTCGCCGGCGGAGGCGCCGGGGACGGAGAGGATCGTCGAGCCGTCCTTGCCGTCGAACAGGAGGACCGCGCCCGCGTCGAGCGCGGCCGCGTCGCTCCCGGGCGCGCCGGCCGCGAGGTCGGGGACGCCGTCGCCGTTCACGTCGCCGATCCCCGCGACCGCGGCGCCGAACCGGTCGTCGACGGCGGCGCCGGAGACCTTCAGGATCCCCGCGCCGGTCGCGCCGTGGACGAAGGCCATGCCGGTCGTCCCCGCGCCGCCGCTCGCGAACGGGGCGCCGATCACGAGGTCCGGACCGCCGTCCTGGTCGACGTCCCCGGCGAGCGCGACCGACGATCCGAAGCGGCCGCCCGCGACCGACCCGAGGACCTTCGACCAGGCGGCGCCGTTCGCGCCCCGATGGACCCGGACCGCGCCGGCGTTCGCCACCGTCCCCGCCGCTCCCGGCGCGCCGATCGCGAGCTCCGCCAGGCCGTCCTGGTCGAGGTCGCCGACCGCCGTCAGCGACCAGCCGAGCTGCTCGGCCGTCGCCGTGCCGTCGATCGTGTGGAGCTGCTTCCCGGTCTTCCCGGCGATCACGTAGACCCGGCCGCTCAGGAACGAGAACCCGATCGAGTCGTTCGGCGCGCCGACGGCGAGGTCGTCGTGGCCGTCCTGGTCGACGTCCCCGGCCGCGGCGACCGCGAAGCCGTACCAGTCGGTCGGGTCGGTGTGGTCGACCTTCAGGACGAGGCTGCCGTCCATCCCGGAGTAGCCGCGGACCCCGCACGGGATCGAGACGGTCGCCGAACCGTCGATGTCGCCGGGGAAGCCGACCACGAAGTCGGCGAAGCCGTCGTTGTCGAGGTCGCCCGCCGCGGCGACCGCGTGACCGAACTTCTCGTACGCCTTCGCCCCATGGAACGACCAGGTCTGAGCGCCCGCGACCGGACCGACCAGGACGCACCCCAAAGCCCACGCGATGACGGATCGCATCCGCTCCTCCTCTGCCGATACCACAAGATCTTGGGTCTTCCCGGTTGTGCGGCCCAGCCTAGGGCGGTTCGGGCCGGCAAAGCAACCGGGCCACGATCAAGAGTTCGTGAACCCTTCGGGAGGAGGAGCGGGGAGGCGCGGAACGGGCGTCAGAGGTCGAAGCGGACCCCCTGCGCGAGCGGGAGTTCGGTCCCCCAGTTGATCGTGTTCGTCTGCCGGCGCATGTACGCCTTCCAGGAATCGGACCCGGACTCGCGGCCGCCGCCCGTGTCCTTCTCGCCGCCGAACGCGCCGCCGATCTCCGCCCCGGACGTCCCGATGTTGACGTTGGCGATCCCGCAGTCGGAACCGGCCGCGGAGAGGAAGCGCTCGGCGGCGCGGAGGTCGTTCGTGAAGATCGCGGACGACAGCCCCTGGTCGACCGCGTTGTGGAGGTCGATCGCCTCGGCGTCGTCGCGGACCCGGAAGACGTACAGGATCGGGGCGAACGTCTCGTCCTTCCAGACCTTCATGTCGGCGTTCGCGGCGACGATCGTCGGTTCGACGTAGTGGCCCG
>JBICIB010000004.1:0-5385 GCA_043101415.1 Planctomycetota bacterium JB042
CGACGTCGAGCGGCCGGACGTCTACCAGGTCCCGATGGGGACGACCGTCGCCGAGCTGATCGAGCGCGCCGGCGGGGTGAAGGACGGGAAGGCGCTGAAGGGGTTCAGCCCCGGCGGCGCGAGCTCGGCGTTCCTCCCCGCCTCGAAGGCGGACGCGCGGCTCGACTTCGACGCGATGGCCGAGGCGGGGAGCATGCTCGGCTCGGGCGCGCTGTTCGTCGTCGCCGAGGGGCGCGACATGGTCGAGCTCGGCACGAACGTCGTCCGCTTCTTCCGGAACGAGTCGTGCGGCAAGTGCGTGCCGTGCCGCGTCGGGAGCGAGAAGGCGGTCGACCTCCTCGAGCGGATCCGGCGCGACGGCGGCACGCGCGAGGAGCTGGCGCTCCTGGAGGAGCTCGACGCGACGATGGCGCAGACGAGCATCTGCGGCCTCGGCCAGATCGCGCTCCACCCGATCCTGTCGGTCCTGAAGCGGTTCCCGGACGACGTCGCCGCCCACGTCCCGCCCGCGAACGGATGAGCGGCGCCCCGACGCTCGGCGGCGTCGTGCTCGCCGGCGGGCGGAGCACGAGGATGGGCCGCTCGAAGGCGCACCTCCCGTTCGGGGACGAGACGATGCTCGGGCGGACGGTCCGACTCCTCGGCGCGGCGGCGGCGCCGATCGTCGTGGTCGGTGCGCCGGGGCAGGAGCTCCCGCCGCTCCCGGGCGACGTCGAGGTGGTGCGCGACGCCGAGGAGGGGCGCGGACCGCTGGCGGGGATCGAGGCGGGACTCGCGGCGCTCGGCGACCGGTGCGACGCCGCGTTCGTCTGCGGCTGCGACACCCCGCTCCTCCGGCCGGAGTTCGTGCGGCGGGTCGCGGCGCTCCTCGAAGGGCACGACGCGGCGGTGCCGGTGGTCGACGACTACCTCCACCCCCTCGGCGCGGTCTACCGGACGACCGTCCTCGCGGACGTCCGCGCGCTCCTCGCCGACGACCGGAGACGCCCCGCGTTCCTGTTCGAGCGGGTGCCGACCCGGCGGATCGCGGCGGCCGAGCTCGAAGAGGCGGACCCGGACCTCCGGTCGCTCCGGAACCTGAACCGTCCGGAGGACGTCGCCGCCGCGCTCGCCGCCGCGGGGCTGGGAGAGGACGATGCCGGCTGAGCTCGCCCCCCTCCTCGGGATCGCCGACGGGGACGTCGTCGCGGTCGTCGGCGCCGGCGGGAAGCACACGCTGATGGCGCACCTCGCCGACGAGCTCCCGGCCGCCGGGCGTCCGGTCGTCCTGACGACCACGACGAACCTCCACCGCGGCGCGCTCGAGACGATCCCGTGCGTCCGGATGGCCGAGCCGGGGTGGCAGGAGGCGCTCGCGGCGGCGCTCGAGGCCGTGCGGCGCGCGGTCGTGGTCGATCGCGCGAAGGGGCCGGGGATGGAGGTCGGGCTCGAGCCGACCGACGACTCGTTCGCCCGGCTGCGAGCGGCCGCCCGGGGCGCGACGATCGTCGTCAAGGCGGACGGCGCGCGGAAGCGGCTGCTGAAGGCCCCGGGCCGCCCCGACGAGCCGGCCTGGCCCCAGGTCGCCGACCGGACCGTGGTCGACCGGGCCGTCGTCGTCTGCGCGCTCTCCGCGATCGGGAAGCCGCTGGACGACGCGCACGTCCACCGCCTGGAGGCCGTGCGCGCCCTCTGCGCCGACGATCCGGTCGACGAGTCGACGATCGTCGCCGTGGCGACGCGCGGCTACGCGGAGGAGATCCCGTTCTCGGAGACGACGACCGCCTCGCTCTTCCTCTCCCACGCCGTCGACGACGCCGCCCTCCGCCACGCCCGCGCGATCGCCGCCGGCGTCGGCCCCCTCTACGAATCCGTCGTCGCGGCGGATACCATCGAAGGACGCTTCACCCTCCTCACCGGGCCGCCGTCCGCATGACCGACACCCGCGACTCGAACTCCACCCTCGAGCTGAAGATCGACGGCGAGACCGTCCGCGTCGAGGCCGGCGCCACGGTCTGGGAGGCCGCGCGACGCTGCGGCAAGGAGATTCCGGCCCTCTGCCACGACCCGAAGCTCGACCCGGTCGGCGTCTGCCGGATGTGCGTCGTCGACACGGGCGGCCGCGTCCTGACCGCGTCGTGCGTCCGCGAGGCCGAGGCGGGGATGGAGGTCCGGACCGAGGGGGACGACCTCGAGCGGCACCGGAAGATGCTGACCGAGCTCCTCCTCGCCGACCAGCCGCCGGCGGAGGAGGACCCGCGCGAGACGACGACCGGCGACAACGAGCTCCTCGCCCTCGCCCGCGGGTACGGCCTCGAGCGGTCGCGGTTCGCGCCGGGCGTCGCGCGCGGCGCCGACGACACCTCCCCGGTGATCGCGGTCGACCACCAGGCGTGCATCCTCTGCGACCGATGCGTCCGCGCCTGCGACGACGTCCAGTCGAACGACGTGATCGGCCGGACCGGCAAGGGGTACTCGACGCGGATCGGCTTCGACCTCGACCTCGGGATGGGCGAGAGCACCTGCGTCTCGTGCGGCGAGTGCGCGGCGGCGTGCCCGACCGGCGCGCTCACGAACAAGCCGCTCTCCGCCGCGATCCGCCCGCGCACCGAATTGAAGGCGGTCGACTCGGTCTGCCCGTACTGCGGCGTCGGCTGCGCCGTCCGGTTCCAGGTCGACGAGGAGAAGAACGCGGTCGCGTTCGTCGACGGGCGCGACGGCGGCTCGAACCACTTCCGCCTCTGCGTGAAGGGGCGCTACGGCTTCGACTACTCCTCGCACCCCCAGCGCCTGACGAAGCCGCTGATCCGCCGCGAGTCGCACTACCCGAAGGGCCCGCTCTCCAGCGACGTCCGCGGCGACGCGAACGGGCGCGGCGGGAAGAACGGCCGCGGCCGGAAGCCGGGCGGCCTGGTCGACGACGCCGAGGTCCTCCCCGCGTTCCGCGAGGCGACTTGGGACGAGGCGCTCGACCTCGTCGCGGCGAAGCTGAAGGGGATCAAGGAGGCGCACGGCCCGTCGGCGCTCGCCGGGTTCGGCTCGGCGAAGTGCTCGAACGAGGAGGCGTACCTGTTCCAGAAGCTCGTGCGCGCCGGCTTCGGGACGAACAACGTCGACCACTGCACCCGCCTCTGCCACGCCTCGTCGGTCGCCGCGCTGATGGAGACGATCGGCTCCGGCGCGGTCACCAACACGTTCGGCGACATCGAGAACGCCGAGGTCGCGCTCCTGACCGGCACGAACGCGACGTCGAACCACCCTGTCGCGGCGACCTTCTTCAAGGAGGCGGCCCGCAAGGGGACGAAGCTGATCGTCGTCGACCCGAAGCGCCCCGGCCTCGCCGACCACGCGTCGGTCTTCTGCCGGATCGCGTCCGGCTCGGACGTCTCGTTCTACAACGGCCTGATGCACGTCCTGATCGAGGAGGGGCTCTGCGACGAGGCGTTCGTGCGCGACCGGACCGAGGGGTTCGACGAGCTCGCGGCGCTGGTGAAGGAGTACCCGCCCGAGCGCGTCGCGACGCTCTGCGGCGTCGACGCCGAGACGATCCGCGACGTCGCCCGGACGATCGGCCGCGCGAAGAGCATGATCGTCTTCTGGGGGATGGGGATCAGCCAGCACACGCACGGGACCGACAACGCGCGCTGCCTGATCTCGCTCTGCCTCCTGACCGGCAACGTCGGCCGGCCCGGCACCGGCCTCCACCCGCTCCGCGGCCAGAACAACGTCCAGGGCGCTTCCGACGCCGGCCTGATCCCGATGGTCTACCCGGACTACCAGCCGGTCGCCGACGAGGCGATCCGTTCGAAGTTCGAGGCGGCGTGGGGCGTCCCGCTCGACCCGAACCCCGGCCTGACCGTCGTCGAGATCATGCGCGCCGCGCTCGCCGGCGACGTGAAGGGGATGTACATGCTCGGGGAGAACCCGTTCCTCTCCGACCCGAACATCAACAAGGTGCGGAAGGCGCTCTCGAACCTCGACTTCCTCGTGGTGCAGGACATCTTCCTGACCGAGACCGCCGAGTTCGCCGACGTGATCCTCCCCGCGACGACCGCGCTCGAGAAGACCGGCACGTTCACGAACACCGACCGGCGGGTGCAGATCGGCCGCACCGCGCTCCGGGCCCCCGGCGAGGCGCGGGCCGACTGGGAGATCCTCTGCGACCTCTCGACGCGGCTCGGCTATCCGATGAGCTATCCCTCGCCGTCCGAGGTGTTCGACGAATTCGCGTCGCTCACCGCGAGCTACGACGGCCTCTCGTACGAGATCCTCGGCACGGAGGGGAAGCTCTGGCCCTGCCCGTCCCCCGACCACCCCGGCGAGCAGGTCCTGTTCGGCGACTCGTTCCCGTCCGGCCGCGGCAAGCTCGTCCCGTGCGACGTCCTCCCGGCCGACGAGCTGCCGGACGACGAGTACCCGTTCGTCCTGAACACCGGCCGCCTCCTCGAGCACTGGCACACCGGATCGATGACCCGCCGCACGAAGGCGCTCGACGCGATCGAACCGGAGGCGCACGCCACGCTCCACCCCGCCGACGCCGCGCGCCTCGGCCTCGAGGAGGGGGACTTCGCGCGCGTCACCTCCCGCCGCGGCTCGATCCGACTGAAGATCCGCCGGAGCGACGACGTGGCGCCGAGCGGGGTGTTCATCCCGTTCCACTTCCGCGAGGCCGCGGCGAACCTGCTGACGAACGACGCGCTCGATCCGTACGGGAAGATCCCGGAGTTCAAGTACTGCGCGGTGAAGGTCGAGCGGGAGTAGGGGAAAGCTCGAGCCCCGACGCACGACTCCGGGGAACGCCGTCCGGTCGTGCCCGTGCCCGATCCACGAGGGCGTCGGGAGGTCCGGGGCGCCCGAACACTCGAACGACCGCCGCGATCGGGGGCCGGACACCGGGAAACGGGAGAGGGAGGGGAAGACCGGGTCGAGGGTGACCGGGCGACCGGAAAACCGGGGACCGGGTCGCGGGGGCCGGGGGGCCGGGCGCCGGATGCCGGGCAGGCCGTCCGCTTCCCGCGACCCGTGACCCGATTCCCCTCCTTCCGGCTTTCCGGTTCTCCGGCTTTCCGTGACCCGGTCTTCCCCTCCCTCTCCCGCTCCCCGGCGTCCGATCCCCGGCTCCCGAACTCCGACGACGTCGCGCCCACGCGAGGCGCCCCCCGCTCCCTCTCCCCCGTTCTCTCCCTGCTCACTCCCCCTCCGGCGACTCCGGCCCTGCCTGCCACTCCCCGAAGTGCTCCGCCCCGTCCTCCGTGACGCAGACGATGTCCTCGATCCGCAACCCCAGCACCCCTGGCAGATAGATCCCCGGCTCGTCGCTGAAGCACATCCCCGGCTCGAGCACCGCCTCCGAGCCCCCGTCGAGGTGCGGGTCCTCGTGGCCGTCGAGCCCGATGCCGTGGCCGA
>JBICIB010000005.1:0-5634 GCA_043101415.1 Planctomycetota bacterium JB042
GGCGACGGCCGGGCCGCGGTCGCCGGCGAGACCGACTCGACCGACTTCCCGGTCAGCGCGGGTGCGTTCAACGCCACCTCGAACGGCGGCGCCGACGTCGTCGCGATGAAGGTCGACCCCGCCGCGGGCGGCGCGGACTTCGCGACCTACCTCGGCAGCGCGGGCGGCGAGGCGGGGCGGGACGTCGCGGTCGACGGCGACGGCAACGTGTTCGTCGTCGGCGGCGTCGACGACATGACCTACCCGATCACGCCCTCGGCCGCGGACGCGACCTACGGCGGCGACTCCGAGGGGTTCGTGACCGTCCTGAACGCGGCCGGGACCGGGCTGATCTACTCGACGTTCCTCGGCGGCTCCGGGACGAGCTTCTTCCTCCGCGAGGAGGTGCTCGGGGTCTCGGTCGACGAGGACGGACGGGCGCTCGTCGGCGGTCGGACGAACTCCGCCAACTTCCCGATCGCCGGCGTCGGCGCGGACGGCACGCTCTCCGGCGCGACGGACGGGTTCCTGGTCCAGCTCGCGGCGAACGGACAGTCGCTCGTCTACTCCACGCTCGTCGGCGGCTCGAAGGACGACGAGGTGCGCGCGACGGCGTACGACCTGACCGGGCGCGGCTACGTGGTCGGACAGACCGGCGCGGCCGACTTCGCCACCACCTCGGGGGTCGTCCAGCCGACGTTCGGCGGCGGCTTCTCCGACGGCTTCCTGGTGAAGATCGACGACGGGTGCGCCGGCAGCTTCCTCTCGTACGCCAACGGCTGCGCCGGGACCGGCGGCGTCGTCCCGTCGTTGATCGGCGGCGGCTGCCCCGAGTCGTTGATGGAGATCACGCTCGCGGTGACCGGCGGGCTGCCCGGCGCGCCCGGGTTCTTCCTCGCCGGGACCGGCTCCGGCAGCGCGAACGTCACCACGTCGTGCCTGATCGACGTCGTGCCGCTCGTCCTGGTGATCCCGATCGCCCTGAACGGCAGCGGGAGCCTCTCGGCGAAGTTCACGATCCCCGGCGGCCAGCCGCAGGTCGTCGTCTACGTCCAGGCCGCGTTCGTCGACGCCGGCGGGACCGACGGCGTCAGCGTCTCGAAGGCGCTCGCGCTCGGCATCGGGACGCCGGCCGTCCTCTCCCCGTGATCGCGCGGGCGGCGCGGGCCGTCCTGTGGCCCGGCCTGTTGCTGGTCGGCGCGGGGACGGCGCCGCTCGGATGCGCGACGCCGGCGGGCGATCGCATCGCGTTGAACGACGGTCCGTTCCCCGGCCCGCGCGTCCTGGCCGTCGTCGCCCACCCGGACGACGAGATCGCCTTCGGGGGGCTCCTCTACAAGACCGCGACCCACCTCGGCGGCGCGTGCGACGTGCTGACGATCACGAACGGCGAGGGGGGGTACAAGTACTCCACCCTCGCCGAGCCGCTCTACGGCCTCGCCCTGACCGACGAGGCGGTCGGCCGGCGTCACCTCCCCGCGATCCGGCGGCGTGAGCTGAGCGAGGGTTGCCGGCTGCTCGGCGTGCGACGCCTGATCCTCCTCGAGGAGACGGACCACCGGTACACCCTGGACGTCGACGAACTCCTCGGCGACGGGGCCGCGGTCTGGGACGTCCCCCGCGTCGCCCGGATCCTCGACGAGGTGCTCGCCGAGGAGGGGTACGACTTCGTCGTCACCCACGCGCCCGTCGCGGAGACGCACGGCCACCACAAGGCGGCGACGGTCCTCGCCCTCGAGGCGGTGGCGCGGCTCCCGGTCGAGCGGCGGCCGGTCGTGCTGTGCGTCCGCGGGTCGAGCGCCGAGCGCCCGCTCGAGGAGCCGTACGTCGAGCTCCCGGGCCACCCGGTGACGCGCGTCGCGCCGGACGCCGCGCCGTTCGTCTTCGACCGGACGCAGAAGTTCGGGTACCGCGATCGCCTCGACTACCGCATCGTCACGAACTGGGCGATCGCGGCGCACCGGTCGCAGGGGACGATGCAGCTCCTGATGAACCGGGGCGAGCGGGAGAACTACTTCCCGTTCGCGATGAACGGCGACGACGCGGCCGGGCGGGCGAAGACCTTCTTCGACCGCCTCGCCGAGCCGCAGTTCGAGACGCCGGAGTCCCCGGAGCCCGCCCCGGCGCCATGATCCGCCTCGTCTTCCTCGCCGTCCTCGCGATCGCGCTCGCGGCGGCGTTCTGGCTCCTGCGAGCCGGCGGAGAGGGAGGCGACGCCGCCCGCACGGCGGCGGGTCGGCCCGGCGGAGCGACGCCCGCGGACGCGACCCGGACGGACGGCCGTCCCGCGCCCGCGGCCCCCGCGCCGACCGAGCGGACGCCGGTCGAGGCCGGCCCCGTCGAGACCTCCGCCGCCGGCGACGACGACGACGACGTCGACACGACGACGTCGGACGAGACGTTCCTGGTCCTCGTCACCGACCCGGCGGGGACGCCCCGCCCCGAGGTGCCGGTGCGCCGGATGGACCGGGTCGAGCTCGGCTTCTCCAGCGCCTGGGCGGTCGGCTTCGAGGGCCGGGCGAACGACGGCCCGTACGTTCGGATCCCCGTCCCGCGTCGCGGGGTCGCCTCGCTCGTGCGGCCGGCCGTGGTCGGCTTCCGCGGCGAGGACCGGCCGATCGACGCGGACCGGCTCCCGACCGAACCGGTCCGTCTGGTCGCCCCGCCGACCGGCGCCGTCCGCGTCGTCGTCGTCGACGAGGAGGGCGCGCGCCGGGCCGAGCCGGTCGACGTCGCGTGCGAGTGGGGCGTGAGTCACTCGCCGGACCACCTCCGGGTTCGCGCGGAGGGCGGGGTCGCGCGGTTCCCGTTCGTCGCGACCGTGGGGACCGTCGTCTTCCACGTCCGCGACGGCGAGGCGCGGGGGGCCGTGCGGCACGACGGCGGGCGGCCGGCCGGCGAGATCGAGCTCCGGCTCGTCGTGCGGAGGCCGGAGGAACTGACGCTCGTCGGTCGGCTCGTCGACGTCGACGGCACGCCGGTGGCCGAGACGACCTGCCGCCTCGACGACGCGCGCTGGTTCGGGTACTCGATGACCCGCGGGACGGGGTGGCCGCCGTCGTTCGAGACCGACGCGGAGGGGCGGTTCGACGCCGCGTTCGTCCGTCCCGGGGGGTGGTTGCGCCGTCCGAGGCAGGAGGTCGCGCCCGGCGTCTGGGCGCCGTGGCCGCTCGAGGTGCGGCCCCTCCTCGGGGACGGGCGGCCGGATCCCGCGCGCCGGGCGACGGTCGTGCTCGCCGAGGTGGCGCCGGTCCGGCACGACGTCGGGACGCTCCGCCTCGAGGAGGAGCCGCTCTTCGTCGAAGGCGCCGTCGTCCGCCCCGACGGGACCCCGGTGGCCGGCGCGACGGTCGAGGTGACCGTCCGGCGAGACGTCCGCCCGGGGACGATCCTCGAGACGCTCGGCGCGCGCCACGACCCGCGAGCGGTCCGGATCGAGAGCGACGCGGCGGGGAGGTTCGAGGTGCGGGCGGCGATCGCGGATCTCGAGGGGATGGTCACCGCGACCCTCGACGGCGTCCGCTCCGACGCCGTCGGGTTCCGCCGGGGGCGCCGCGGACTCCGCGTCGAACTCGTCCCCGAGGGCGCGGCGGAGGGGCGCGTGATCCTGGACGCGGGCGTCCCCCTGGACCGGCTCGTCCTCGCGTTCCGTCGTCCGGCTTCGGGAGGCGGGGTCGCGAGACGGCCGGTCCGGCTCGACGCGAGCGGACGCTTTCGCGCCGAGGGTCTCCGGGTGGGGGCGTGGTCGTTCGAGGTGTCGGTCCCCGGGGAAGAGCCGCCGGTCGCGCGCGTCGACGACGTCGTCGTCGAGGCGGGCGTCACGACCGCCGACGCCCGGCTCGATCCGCTCGACGCGCGGGGCCGCGTCGTCGTCCACCGGATCGAGGTCGTCGACCCCGCCGGGACGCCCTGTCCCGGCGCGACGGTCACCCGGGTCGACCTCGGCCGGACGGTCGGCCACACCGACGTCCACGGGGCGCTGACCGTCGTCTCCGTTCGCCCGACGGTCGAGCTGTCGGTGCACGTGGACGGGAAGCGACGGCTCGAGCCGCGGGTCGTCGCCGGTCGGGCCCGGTTCGTCCTCGACTGACGCCGCGCGGGCGGCGATCGTCGGGTCAGGGCGCGACCTCGGGGACGACGAGGATCCGTCCGTCGTCCGCGGTCTCGACCCGGACGCGCGTCCCGAACGTCCGCTCGAGGTGCGCGGGCGTCAGCGCCTCCCGCGGCGGCCCGTCGGCGACGATCCGGCCTTCCGCGAGGAGCACGATCCGGTCGCAGTGCGCCGCGGCGAGGTTCACGTCGTGCGTCACGACGAGCGTGGCGAGCCGGCAGCCGGACGCGAGGTCGGCGAGCAGCCGGAACAGCCGGACCGCGTGCTTCAGGTCGAGGTGCGCCGTCGGCTCGTCGGCGAGGAGGATGCGGCTCTCCTGCGCGAGCGCGCGCGCGACGATCACGCGCTGCCGCTCCCCGCCGGAGAGCTCGGTCAGGTCGCGATCGGCCAGCGCGAGCGCGTCGACCTGCTCGAGGGCGCGGCGGGCGCGTCGGAGGTCCTCCTCCCCCTCGAACTGGAACGGCCTCATCCACGGCGCGCGTCCCATCAGCACGGTCTCGAGGACCGAGAACGGGAAGATCGGCGTCCCCTCCTGGGGGACGACCGCGACCTCGCGCGCCAGTTCGTTCCGCGTGCGCCCGGCGACCGGCCGCCCGTGGACGAGGACCGCGCCCGCCGTCGGCGCGAGCAGTCCGGTGGCGCCGCGGACCAGCGTCGTCTTGCCGCCTCCGTTCGCGCCGAGGACGGCGAGCAGCTCTCCCTCGGCGAGCGACAGGTCGATCCCCCGCAGGACCTCGGCCGCGCCGTACCCGAACGACGCTTCGACGAACGACAGCGCGGCGGTCACGGCAGCGTCCCCTCGCCCGCCCTCGCGCGGCGGCGGATCAGCAGGACGAAGAACGCCGGCGCGCCGACGACCGCGGTCAGCACGCCGACCGGGATCTCGTACGGCGAGAACGCGCTCCGGGCGGCGGTGTCCGCGAGGACGAGGAACGCCGCGCCGCCGAGGAACGAGGCGGGGAGGAGGAGGCGGTGGTCCGGCCCGACGAAGAACCGGACGGAGTGCGGCACGAACAACCCGAGGAAGCCGATCGGTCCGGAGACCGCGACCGCGGCGCCGGTCAGGAGGGACGCGGCGAGGAAGACGCGCCGCCGGGTCCGCGTGGCGTCGACGCCGAGCTGCTCCGCCGTCTCGTCGCCGACCGAGAGGAGGTTCAGCCGGTGGGCGTCGAACAGGAGCGCGGCGAACCCGACCGCGACGAGCCCCGCGGTCACGGCGATCGGGACCTCGCCGATCCGGATCGAACCGAGCGTCCACTGCACGATCCGCGACGTCTTGGTCGGGTCGGCCACGTAGTGGAGCACCGCCATCGCGGCGAGGAAGAACGAGTTCGCGACGACGCCCGCCAGCAGCAGGTCGTGCGCCATCAGGTGGCCGCGCCGCGACGCCGCGGCGTGGATGATCCCGATCGCTCCGAGGCAGCCGAGGAACGAGAAGAGCGGCAGCGTCGGGACGCCGGGCGCGAGGCGGGGGAGCTCGAGCAGGATCGCCGCGACCGCGCCGAGCGAGCCGCCGCCCGCCACACCGAGGAGGTACGGCGACG
>JBICIB010000006.1:0-3144 GCA_043101415.1 Planctomycetota bacterium JB042
GTGGATCGCGTCCGGCGCGTGCTCGTCCAGCCGGGCCGGGATCTCGCCCGGCCTCGGGATCGCGAGCCGGATCGACGGCTCCCCCGGGCACGGGAGCGTCGGGAAACGGTCAGGGGCGAGCACCGACGCGGTGTGGCCGAGGCGCTCGAGCTCCGTCACGCTCCGCGAGAGCGTGCGCGTCACTCCGTTCACCTGCGGGTGCCACGCGTCGGTCACGAGCAGGATCCGCATGCGGCCGCTCCTCGTTCCAGCGCAGGATCTCGAAGTCGCCGGCGAACGTCTCGACCAGCGCGGTGTTCGACTCGACCCAGTCGCCGTCGTTCATGTAGGCCACGCCGTCGATCTCCCGGATCTCCGCGTGGTGGATGTGCCCGCAGATCACGCCGTCGAACTTCCGCCGGCGCGCCGTCTCCGCGACGAGCTCCTCGAACCGGCTGATGTACTGGACCGCGTTCTTCACCCGGAGCTTCACGTACGCGGAGAGCGACCAGTAGCGGAGCCCGAGCACCCGGCGCCCGACGTTGAACCAGCGGTTCGTCCAGAGCAGCACCGAGTAGCCGACGTCGCCGATCTTCGAGAGCCACGGCATGTTCTTGACGACCATGTCGAACTCGTCGCCGTGGAGGACGAGGTAGCGTCGCCCGTCCGGCCCCTCGTGGACGGCCGTCCGCTCGATCCGGAGGCCCTGGTACGTCAGCCCGCGGTACTCCCGCAGCGACTCGTCGTGGTTCCCCGGCACGTACACGACCTCGGTGCCGCGGCGTGCGAGCTCGAGGAACCGCTGCAGGAGCTTCCCGTGCGAGGGGGGCCAGTACAGTCCGCGCCGCATCGCCCAGAAGTCGATGATGTCCCCGACCAGGTAGATGCGATCGGCGCGGTTGTGGCGGAGGAACTCGAGGAGCAGTTCGGCCTGGCACCCCCGCGTCCCGAGATGGACGTCGGAGAGCCAGATGGAGCGCCATCGGCGCGGGGCGGCCTCGGTCATGGATCCGCGATGCCTCTTCGATCCGGAGTCGGCGCCCCGACTATCGTCCGAGGGCGTCAGGATGGAGAGGGCATGCGGTCAAGCGGCGCCGAAGATCGCGGGCGCCGAACGTGAAGGCCCGATCAGCGGTCCTTCACGCAACGGAACCCGGTGTGGAACAGGCCCGTGTCCGGGGACGACTTCATCCGCGCCGACACGCGATATCCCGTGCAGTAGCTCTCGCTGCAGAGGTACGAGCCGCCCCGCATGACGCGCTTCGGGATCCCCGGTTCGTCCGGGTCGTACGAGCTGTCGGGGCCGCGCGGGTCGACGCGGGGTGAGCGGCGGTACGTGTCCGGCCGATACCAGTCCGCGCACCACTCCCAGACGTTTCCGGCCATGTCGTACAGCCCGTATCCGTTCGGCGGGTAGCGCATCACCGGCGCCGTGCCGAGGTACCCGTCCCCCCCGCTGTTGTCGTACGGGAACTCTCCCTCCCAGGAGTTCTGACGATCGGTCCCGTCCGGCCGGAGCGCGTCGCCCCAGGGATACCGCGCGCAGCAGAGCGCGCCTCGCGCGGCGTGCTCCCACTCCGCCTCCGTCGGCAGCCGTTTCCCCGCCCACCGTGCGTACGCGTCGGCGTCCTCCCACGCGACGTGCACCACCGGGTGGTCCATGCGCCCCTCGAGCGACGAGCCCGGCCCTTCGGGATGCCGCCAGTCGGCGCCGGGGACGAACTCCCAGATCTCGAACACCGAACGGACCCGGTGGTCGGGCGGCGTGAGGACGAGCGACCCCGGCACGAGCGTCGAGGGATCGGCGCCGGGGTAGTCGCCGGGGTCGGGGGTGCGCTCGGCGAGGGTGACGTGGCCGGTCGCCTCCACGAACTCCGCGAACTGCGCGTTCGTCACCTCGTGGACGTCCATCCAGACGCCGCGGACGACGACCTCGTGGACCGGACGCTCGTCCGGGAACCCGTTCGCCGACCCCATCTCGAAGGCTCCCCCGGGGATCCAGACCATGCCGGGCGGAGGGTCTCCGGGTGGGGGAGCCTCCCCGGCGCCGCCCTCCGGACCCGCGCCGGCGGACGTCGTCTCCTCGCGGGAGCAGCCGACGCACGCGAGGGCCAGCAGCAGCACGGAGACGGGGCGGAGCATCGGCGCATGGTACGCGGCGTCCGCGTCGAAACGGCTCCGGAAAGCGGCCCGCCGCCCCCGCGCGGCGCATACACTGTCCCGCTTCCGTTCCGCACCGGCCTCTCCCCGGGATGACCAGCCCACTCGTCGACATCGGCGTCAACCTGACGAATCGAGCGTTCGAGCGTGACCTCGACGATGTCCTCCGGCGAGCCGGCGCCGAGTCCGTCACCCGTATGGTCGTCACCGGCGTCAGCGTCTCCGGGAGCCGGTCGGCCCGGGACCTCGCCGCCCGTCACCCGGGCACCCTCTGGGCGACGGCCGGCGTCCATCCCCACAACACGCGGTGCTGCACGCCCCGGACGATCGACGAGCTGCGGGACGTCGCCCGCGACGAGCGGGTCGTCGCGATCGGCGAGTGCGGCCTCGACTTCGACCGCAACCACTCGCCGCGCCAGGTCCAGCTCGAGTGGTTCGAGCGCCAGGTCGAGCTCGCGATCGAGCTCGGCCTCCCGCTCTTCCTGCACGAGCGGAACGCGGCGCAGGAGGTCGTCGACGTCCTCACCCGCCACCGCTCCGCGATCCCGCGCGCCGTGCTCCACTGCTTCACCGGCGACCGGGCCGCGCTCGAGGCGTACCTCGAACTCGACCTCCACGTCGGCATCACCGGCTGGATCTGCGACGAGCGGCGCGGGACCCACCTCCCCGAGCTGGTGCGCGAGATCGCCGACGACCGGCTGATGGTCGAGACCGACGCGCCGTTCCTCCTCCCGCGCACCGTCCGACCGAAGCCGAGGAAGGGCCGGAACGAACCGAGCCTCCTCCCGCACGTCGTCGCCGCGATCGCCGCCGCGACCGGCCGCCCGACCGATGCGGTCGCCGAGGCGACGACGAGGACGGCGGAGCATTTTTTCGGGATCGGAACGCGTTCGGGATAGGTCTTCGCGTTCGCCACGGCGGGGGACGAGACGGGGAGGTGTCTCCGACCCGCTCACGTCCTCGCGCGTAGCGCCCGGTTTGGTCTCCGCGAAGGGACGAGTCGCG
>JBICIB010000007.1:0-5469 GCA_043101415.1 Planctomycetota bacterium JB042
GTACCGATGCAGCCGGCGGAGGATCTTGACCGCGTCCGGATCGAGGGACGCGGGGACGATGAGGGGCTCGGTGATTCTGTGTGGTTCGTGGGCCATGTTCACGGAAGCCAGGATTCTATCGGATCTTCCGGCGGTGATTCAACGCTGGCTCACCCTCGGACGGCGCGCGCCAGGGCCTCCGCGAACCGCTCGACGCGGGCGGGGTCCGGGCGGGCGGTCGTCCGGCCGCCGGCCTTCAGCGCGGTGCCGACCACGAAGCCGTCCGCGTCGGCCGCGAGCTCGGCGACGTTCCGGGGGTCGGCGCCGCTCGCCACCACGACCGGAGCCCGCCCCGCGGCGCGGGCGACGACGCCGAGCCGCTCCCGGTCCGGAGGACGGCCGGTCGTCGCCCCGGTCACGAGCACCGCGTCGGCCCCGGCGCGGCCGACCAGCTCTTCGACCTCGACGTCGAGCGGGGCCTCCCGGAGCGGCGCCGCGTGCTTCACGCGGACGTCGGCGAACACGCGGACGGCGGCCCCGATCGCCCGGCGCTCGCGGAGGAGTCCGGCCGCGTCCCCCTGGATCAGTCCCTGATCGGTGGCGAAGGTCCCGGCCAGCACGTTCACCCGGAGGAAGTCGAGCCCCGCCGCGGCCGCGACGGCGAGCGCGGCGCGGGCGTCGTTCCGCAGCACGTTGACCCCGACCGGGCGCCCGCCGGCGGCCTCGCGCACCGCGACCGCGACCCGGGTCATCGACGCGACGACGTGCGGCGGCACGGCTCCCGGCTCGAACGGGGCGTCGCCGAAGTTCTCGACGATCACGCCGTGGAGTCCGTGCTCGAGGTAGAGGCGGGCGTCCGCGGCGGCCTGGTCGGCGATCCGGTCGATCGGGCGACGGGCGTTCGGCGAGCCCGGGAGCGCCGGGAGATGGACGACTCCGATCGCCGGGACCTCGGTCCCGAACGTCCGTCCCCACCACGTCGAGACGCGCGCCATGTCGCTGTCCAACCGTCGGTTCGCACCCGTTTCCTCCACCATACCGCCGCCTCTCGGCGTGTGCTACGCTCGCCGAACGCGACTCGCGATGGCGGAGATCTGCATGGGAACCCGAAGCGTCGGCCCGTTCGAGCGGGAGGAGCTCGACGGGGACGTCGAGCTCGCCGTCTGGTGCACCCCGAAGTTCAAGGCGACGACGGTGCGGCTCTCGATGCTCGAGGCGCTCGACGACCACGTGGCGGAGCGGGCCCTGCTGACCACGCTCCTCCGCCGCGGTTGCCGGTCGTTCCCGACCATGCTCGACCTGACCCGCGAACTCGAACGGCTGTACGGCGCGGGGCTCGGCCTCGACGTGGCGAAGCTCGGCGAGCGGCACCTCACGCACGCCCGCCTCCGCGTCGTCAACGACCGGTTCCTCGGCGGCGAAGGCCGCGCGCTCCGGGACGGCCTGTCGCTCCTGTCCGGGGTCCTGAGCGATCCGCTGATCGAGGACGACGGCTTCCCCGCGCGTGAGTTCGAACAGGAGCGGACCAACCTCGTCCGCGCCGTCCGCGGGCTCGTCGACGACAAGTTCTCCTGGGCGCAGCAACGGTTCCTCGAGACGATGTTCGAGGGGGAACCGTACGCCCGGTTCGAGTGGGGGAGCGAGGCGGAGGCGACCGCGCTCGACCGCCGACGGGCGCTCGCGTTCCACCGCGAACGGCTCTCGACCGCGCCGCTCCGGATCCATGCGGTGGGGGACCTCGGCGCCGACGACCGGGAGGCGCTCCTGGAGTTCGCGCGCGCGCTCGCCGCGGACCGGCGTCCCGTGGCGCCGCCGTCGGAGACTCCGCACCGGCCGCGCGATCCCCACGTCCGGGTCGAACGCCTCCCCATCGCGCAGAGCAAGCTCCACGTCGGATACCGCCTCGAGCGCTCGCCGGCCGATCTCGACGATCGCGACTACTACGCGCTCGGCCTGTTCAACGCGGTCCTCGGCGGGGGCTCGGGCGTCGCCAAGCTGTTCAAGGAGGTCCGCGAGAAGCGGAGCCTCGCGTACTACGCCCACTCCTCCCTCGACCGGCTGAAGGGCGTGCTGACGCTCTCCGCGGGAGTGCTCGCCTCGAAGTGGGAAGAGGCGGCGGACGTGATGCGGGCGCAGGTCCTCGCCGTCGCGGCGGGGGACTTCACCGACGAGGAGCTCGAGATCGCGCGCACGACGATCCTGAACTCGCTCGCGTCGATCCAGGACTCCGCCGCCCAGTCGGTCGACTTCGCGCTCGCGGCCGGGATCACCGGCCGCCCGGGCGAGGTCGAGCCGGTCCGGCAGGCGGTCGCCTCGATCACCCGCGAGGACGTGATGCGCGTCGCCGTCCTCCCGCGGGCGGAGACGACGGACTGCCTGATCGGGACCGACGCGTCACCCGGAGCCGACCACGGATGACCCTCATTCCGCTCGACAACCGCCTCGGCGAGACCGTCCTGACCGGTCGCCACGACTCCGGCCTCCGGGTGACGCTCGTCCCGAAGGACGAGTTCTCGAAGACGTTCGGTGTCTTCGCCACGAACTTCGGGTCGGTCGACGATCGGTTCTTCGACCCGCGCCGCGGGGAGGAGATCGCGGTCCCCGACGGAGTGGCCCACTTCCTCGAGCACAAGATGTTCGAGGACGAGCGAGGGGACGTCTCCGACCGGTTCTCGGCGCTCGGCGCGCAGTCGAACGCATCGACCGGGTTCACGACGACCTCGTACATCTACTCCACGACCGAGCATCGCGACGAGTGCCTCTCGCTCCTGCTCGACTTCGTGCAGGAGCCGCACTTCACGCCCGAGCTCGTGGCGAAGGAGCAGGGGATCATCGGCCAGGAGATCCGGATGTACGACGACGACCCGTCGTGGCGGATCTTCTTCCAGCTGTTGGAGGCGCTGTATCGACGCCACCCGGTCCGGATCAACATCGCCGGCACCGAGGAGTCGATCGCCGGGATCGACCCGGACGTCCTCACGGCCTGCCACGCGGCGTTCTACCGGCCGGCGAACATGTCGCTCACGCTCGTCGGACGGCTCGATCCGGGGCGCGTGGTCGAGTTGATCGAGGAGGACCTTCGCGCCCGGCCGGCCGGCCCGCCGACTCCGCACCGCCGGACGCCGGTCGAGGACGGGCCGATCGTGCGGCGTCACGTCCGCCTGGAGATGGACGTCGCCCGGCCGAAGCTGCTGCTCGGCTGGAAGGACGCCGTCCTCGGCGGCGACGGCGTCGACCTCGTCCGGCGCGAGGTCGTCTCGGGCCTCGCGCTCGAGCTCCTGTTCGGGCGCTCCTCGCCCGTCCACGAGGCGCTCTACGACGAGGGCGTCATCGACGACTCGTTCGGCGCCGAGTACACCGGCGAGTTCGACTTCGGCTTCGTCACCGTCGGCGGGGACACGGACGAGCCGGACCGGCTCGAGGCGAGGCTCCGGGAGGAGGTCGAGCGGTTCCGGGGCGGCGAGGTCGACCCCGCCGACTTCGAGCGGGTCCGGAACAAGCTGCTCGGCAAGTTCGTCGGCATGTTCGACTCGATCGAATCGGTCGCGTACGCCTTCTCCGGCGGCTCGTTCCGCGACGTCACCCCGTTCGAGACCGTGGAGCTCCTCCAAACCGTCCGGCCGGAAGAGGTCGCGGCGCGGGCCCGGGAGATGTTCGACGACGACCTCTCCGCGCGCTCCGATCTCGTTCCGAGGGCCGCGGACGGCGTCGGTCGCTGAGATGGGGGAGCCCCCCGGCCGGCCGCACCTCGTCCTCACGGGATGCACCGCGACCGGCAAGAAGGAGGTCGGCCTCGAGGTCGCCCGCCGTCTCGGCGCCGAGATCGTCGGGATGGACTCGATCAAGGTCTACCGCGGCCTCTCGATCGGGGCCGCCGCCGCCGAGCCGGCCGCTCCCGGCGACCCGCGCCTGCACCTCGTGGGGATCGCCGATCCGACCCGGCCGTTCTCCGTCGGCCGGTGGGTCGACGCCGCCCGGGACGCGGCGCAGGAGATCGAACGGCGCGGCGCCCGGGTCCTCTTCCTCGGGGGGACGCCGCTCTACCTCCGCGCGCTCCTCCGCGGGTTCTTCCAGGGCCCGCCGGCTCAGCCCGCGCTCCGGGAGCGGCTCGAGAGCGAGGCGGCCGAGGCGGGCGTCGACGCGCTGCACGAACGGCTCCGGACGATCGACCCCGACGCGGCGGAGCGGATCTTCCGGGGAGACCTGAAGCGGATCTGCCGGGCGCTCGAGGTCTTCGAGGTGACCGGTCGGACGATCACCGCGCTGCAGCGCGAGGGGACCGAACGTCCGTTCGACCGCGAGCTCCGCGCCGTCGGGCTCCGCGTCGCGCCGGAACTCCACCGCCGCCGGATCGAGGAGCGCGTCGACCGGATGATCGCGCGCGGCCTCGTCGGCGAGGTCCGCGACCTCCTCGCGCGCGGCGCGCTGGCGGGGGAGGCCGCGAACGCGATCGGGTACCGCGAGACGGCGGCGCACCTTCGGGGAGAGCTGTCGCTCGAGGCGATGCGCGAGGCGATCGTCGTCGACACCCGCCAGCTCGTGCGGAAGCAGAACAAGTGGTTCCGCCGCTTCCCGGAGGTGACCTGGATCGACCGGACCGCGGGGACGACGAACGACGAGCTGGTCCGACGGGTCGTCGAGGCGTTCGAACGTCCGGCGTCCCGCGATGCGGACGCGTGACGAGGGGCCGCGCGCGCGGAAGAGGGGGGCTCCGCCCGGACAAGGCGGGCGGAGCGCGCGTCAGGCGTCGTTCGCCACCTCGGCGAGCCCGGCCTCGAGCTGATCGAGGAGCGCGCGGAACTCGGGCGACTCGTTCGCCTCGCGCGCGACCGAGATCCGCCGGCGGAGGTCGTCGAGGTCCCCTCGGCTCCCCCGCCCCTCGAGCACGGCGCGCACCAGGAGCTGGAGCGCCTGAGGATGGCCGGGCTGGAGGTCGAGGGCGCCCCGGAGGCGTTCCCGCGCCGCGCCGAAGCGGTACCGCTCGGCGTCGGCGGCCGCGCCGACCAGACGGAGGCCGACCGCGAGGTCGACGTCGTTCGCCGCGTCGGTCGCGAGGAGGCGTTCGACCTCTGCCACCGCGCGGTCCGATTCCCCGGTCCCCTGGAGGATCGAGGCGTACGCGAAGCCGACCTCGCCGTCGTCCGGAGCCGCGGACGAGGCACGTTCCGCGATCTCCCGAACCGGTCGCTGGCGACCGGCCATGGCGAGGGTGCGGGCGGCGGAGACCGCGAGCCCCGGGTCGCGCTCGACGGCCTCGACGAACGGCTCGACGCCGCGCTCCGGGTCGTCGACGCCGCGCGCGATCGCGAGCGCCATCCGGCCGGCGACCGCGTACTCGGTCTTCGCGTCGTCCGCCTCGTCGACCAGCCGTTCGAACGCCTGCTCGGCGCCGTCGAAGTCGTCCTGCTCCAGGCGGGCGAGGCCGAGGAACCACTGGACGTCCTGGTCGGCGGGGTTGCGGTCCGCGGCGCGCCGGAGGAGCGACTCCGC
>JBICIB010000008.1:0-2760 GCA_043101415.1 Planctomycetota bacterium JB042
CGGATCCGGGCGAGCTGCGCCTCGACCGTCCCGCCGCCCCGCTCCAGCTCGTCGACCGCCGCGCGCAGCTCCGTCTCCGCGGCGCGAAGCGAGCCGCGCAGCGCCTCGACGTGCGCCCGGTTCGCGTCGGACGCGGCGGCGAGGGCGTCGCCGAGACGACGCCGCAGTCGGGCGGACTCCGCGAACGCCTCCGCGGCCCCGGCGAGGTTCCCGTTCTCCCGGAGGACGAGTCCGCGCAGGTTCTCCACCGTCCCCTCCTCGTGGACGTGGCCGAGCCGTCGCCGGAGCGCGCGCGCCTCGTCGATCCCCCGCCGCGCGTCGGCGACCCTCCCCTCCGCCAGGTCGATCGAGACGAGGTCCTGGAGCGTGGTGGCGAGCAGGTCCTCGCTCCCGGCCGCCCGGGCCGCGTCGCGGGACCGTTCGAGCGAACGGCGCGCGAGCCCCTTGTCGCCGGCGCGCCACGCGAGGGCGCCGACCAGCGCGTCGAGCCACGGGAGCGCCTCGCGGTTCGCCGGCGCGCGCCGGACCGCCTCCAACGACGCGAGCGCGCCGGCGATGTCGCCCCGGCGGTACCGTCCGAACGCGTACCCCCGCTCGAGCATCACGCGCACGTGCGGGTCGAGCGGACGGGAGAGCCGCGCGGCGCGCTTGCGCCCCTCGTCGAAGTGGCGCTCCGCGTCCTCCGAGCGGGAGAGCGCGAGGGCGACCCGGCCGGCCCGCGCGCGGAGGGCGACGCGCCGGGCCGCGGGGAGCGCGGGATCGACGACCAGCTCGTCGAGTTCCTCCGCCGCCCGTTCGAGGTCCGCCGTCCGCACGCGATGCTCCGCCCGGCGCGCCCGCAGCTCGGCGGCCGCGCCGGCGTCCCCTTCGAGGTACGGCAGGATCTCGTCGTACCGCGCGGTCAGCCGGTGCGCGCTCCGGCGGGTCGACGCGGGGACCTCCGAGCGCGCCTCCAGGACGCCGTCGCGGCCGGCCGCGGCGAGCAGCAACGCCCGGTCGGCCGGGGAGAGCCACCGGCGCGGGACCTCCTCCCGGAGCGTCCGGGACCGGGCGCGCCACGCCGCGGGGTCGAGCGTCGCTCGCGCGCGGCGGGCGAGCTCGGTCGACGACGGCCGGATCGCTCCCTCCCGGACGCCGCGGACCAGCAGGCGGTCGCGGAGCAGCTCGGGGACCGCGGCGCGCTCGTCGTCGGCCAGGAACGCGAGGGCCTCCCGCGGGGCGCCGCCGTCGAACAGGTCGAGCACCGCCAGCGCGCCGCGCGCCGCCGCCGGCAGCGCCGCCGCCCGCCGCTCGACCGTCTCCGAGGCGCCGACGTCGGCGGCGTCGAGCCCCGAGAAGTCGAAGCGGCCGTCCTCGCCGCGGATCCGCCCCTCGCGGAGCGCGCGCACCAGGCGCTCCCGGGTCGCTTCCGGGTCGCCGCCGCTCGCGTCGTCGAGCGCGGAGGCGAGCGCCTCGAGCCGGGCCGGGGGAGGCTCCTCCTCCGGCCGCCCCTCCAAGCGGACGAGCTGCCGAAGGAGCGCCGCGCGCCCCTCGGCCGCGAGCTCGACCGGCGGTCCCACGCCGGACGCCAGACGCGCCACCGCGGGCTCGTCGAGCCCGGCCCGCCGGACCGTCACGACGACGAGCGCGGGCGCGGACGGCAGACCGTCCCGCGCCCGCAGCCAGAGCGCCACCCGCGCCGCGTCCTCGGGACCGTGAAGGAGCAGCAGCACGATCCCCTCGCGCGCCGCGGCCGCCGCCATCCCGACCGCCGACGGATCCCGCTCCTCCGGACCGTCGACCACCTCGAGGGGACGCTCGGCGCGCGCGGCGAGGAACCGGAGCCGCCCCACGATCGCGTCCGCCTCGCGCTCCGACGGCACGTCGAGCCACGAGGTCTCCGGCCGCCGCTCCTCGATCAGCCGGGCCCACCGCGCCCCCACCTCCTCCACCGCGACCGGATCGGGCGCGAGGAGCGCCTCGAGCTCCTCCGGCGCCGCCTCGCGCGCCGAGATCGCGTGCAGCACCTCCGCCGCCGAACGGGGCCGGTCGTCCGGGTCGGTCGCCAGGCAGCGGGCCAGGACAGGCGCGTCCCGCCCCGCGACCGCCTCGAGGTCGATCCCGGTCGCCTCGACGAACGACCGGCGCGGGAACCGCTCGTAGAGCGCCGCGACGTCGATCGGGGGCGCCTTCCCGGAGGACACGATCCAGGTCACCCCGAGCGAGAACAGGTCGGCCCGTTCGTCTCGGGGCTGGCCGAGCACGACTTCGGGCGCGACGAACGGCGGGGTCCCGCGCGCCTCGACGTCCTCCCCGCGGGCGGCCGCCGCGAACCCGAAGTCGCTCAGCACTCCGCGCCATCGCGACGCGCCCTCGCGCCGCAGGAACACGTTCTCCGGCTTCACGTCGAGGTGGAGGGCGCCGCGGCCGTGGAGGTGGGCGAGGCCCCGGAGGACGTCGACGAGCACGCCCCGCTGCGCCTCGTCGTCGAGGTCGTCCGGCGGAGCGGCCCACGTCCCTCCTTCCACGGATTCGCGGAGCAGCCAGACCGCGTCGTCCGTGCGCCCGTACTCGAGCTGGGCGGTCAGGTTCGGGTGGCGCACGTGCTCGAGGAGCGCGAACTCCGCGGCGAGGCGGTCGGCGGTCGAGGCGAGGGCGCACGGGACGATCTTGAGCGTGCGCCGCGCGCCGCCGGCCTCGGAGTCCTTCACCCGGACGACCCGGGCGTCGGGGGCGTCCTGGAGGACGAGGTCGACGATGAAGCGACGAGCGAGTCCGGCG
>JBICIB010000009.1:0-3773 GCA_043101415.1 Planctomycetota bacterium JB042
TCGCGCGGGGGGGCGGGACCTCCCGCCGGCGATTCGCCGCGGCCGCGGCGAGGGCGGCCTCGATCGCGGCCCGCTCCGCCTCGTCGGCGTCGAACGCCTCCTGCGCCAGCCACGCCGCCGCGCGGTCGACGAGCGCCGGTTCGAGTTCCGCCACGTCGTCCGCGGCCTTGAGGCGCGTGATGTCGTCGTCGCCGAGGACCGCCGCGCACTCCTCGGCCCGCCGGGCGATCGCGTCGCGGTCGCCGACGAGCACGCCGTGGAGGTACGCGGCCAGCGCCTGGTTCCGGGCGACGTACGACGCGTCGACCGCCGCCACCTGCTCCTCGTACGACGTCCCGGCCGACCAGTCGACGGTCGTGACGGCGGGGAGGGTCGGGTCGAGCGGCCGCGCCCGCCGCGAGCCGTCGGTCTCGATCAGGACCATCGGCGGCTCGCCGTCCGGCGTGCCGTCCCCGAGCGCCTCCGCCAGCTCGGCCCGCGTC
This sequence comes from Planctomycetota bacterium JB042, assembly GCA_043101415.1. Taxonomy (GTDB): domain Bacteria; phylum Planctomycetota; class B15-G4; order B15-G4; family JADJEK01; genus JAUIEL01. The sequence continues at coordinate 483 of JBICIB010000009.1, forward strand.
GCGCAGACGACGTGGGCGAGCGCGAGGTCGGCCATCGCGGCCGGCCCGGCGTGGTTCAGGAACGCCCCGAACAGCTCCCCCTGCGCCCACTTCTTCCGGTCGTCGGCCGGGATCAGGAGGACCAGGAGCGGCTTCCCGGCCGCCTTCGCCTTCAGGAGTTCGCCCGTCAGGCCGAGGGTGAGGACCCGGGCGAAGCCCGCACGATCGCAGCCGAGGAACGCCGGGAGGGCCGCGGAGGCCGCCCCGAGCGACGTGAGGTGGAGGAAGCGTCGTCGATCCATGCGGTTCACCTGAACGAGCGTCCGAGGGGGCGGTTCGGCCTCGTCTCCACGATCTCCGACCATGGTAGACCGCCCCCGTTCCCGGGAAACCGCCGGAAACGCCGGGGGCCCCCCGGGGAGGACGGCGCACGGACCCTGGGCGGCGACCGGCCCGATCGTTAGACTCACACGGTTCGAGCATCGTCCCCGGATTGGAAGAAACATGAAGATCCTGATCGGAATCGTCGTGGTGCTGGTCGTGCTGGCCGGCATCGGGTTCGTCCTCCCCACCGAGTACGCGGTCGCGAAGAGCGTCACGATCGACGCGCCGCCCGCGAAGGTCCACGAGCACGTCGGCGACCTGAAGAAGTGGGAGGAGTTCATGCCGTGGACCGAGGACGATCCCTCGCTCGTCACGACGTTCGGCGAGAAGACGACGGGCGTCGGCGCCCACCAGACCTGGACCGGCAAGGACGGCGACGGCGAGCTCACGATCACGAAGAGCGACCCGCAGTCCGGGATCGCCTACGACATGGCGTTCGTGTTCGAGGAGCGGCGCGCGCCGTCGAAGAGCGCGATCACCTACGAGACGGTCGACGGCGGCACGAAGGTGACCTGGACGATGGAGGGGGACATCGCCGACATGATGCCGCCGGTCATGGCGGGGTACATGGGGCTGATGATGGAGGGGAGCATCGGCGAGATGTTCGACCGCGGCCTGACCAAGCTGAAGGAGAAGGTCGAGGCGAAGTGACCGCCGGTCCGGCGTGAGGGAGCGGGGGGCGCATCGACTACGATCTCCCCCGATGCTCCGGCTCCTCGCGCTCCTCCTGCCGCTCTCCCTCCCCGCCCTCGGCGGCTGCGCGCTCGAGCTGGCGCTCGACGACCCGCCGCGTTCGATCTCCCTCCCCGCGGGCGAGACCGTCCTCCCGACGCGCTGGGTGCAGGACATGCCGCTCGTCCAGGTCGTGCTCGAGGGGCACGGGCCGTACGAGTTCCTGATCGACACCGGGTCCTCGGCGACGATCCTCTCGAAGCGGGTCGCGGACGAAGCGGGGCTCGAGCCGCTCGCGGGCGCCGCGTACGCGATGGGCGCGCACGGCGACATCGTCGGGACGAGCGACCTCCGCCGGGTCGAGACGCTCGAGATCGGCCCGTGCCGGTTCCGCGACTCGGCGGTCCTCGTCCTCGACCTCGAGCCGCTGCGCCGCTCGTTCCAGGTCCCGTTCGACGGGATCCTCGGGTACCCGATGTTCATGGAGACGACCTGGACCCTCGACTACCCGAGGCGCCAGGTGATCCTCGGCACGCCGCCCCTCGATCCGCCGGACGGCCGGGAGATCCTCCCCCTCCCGCCCCGCTCGCCGCGCCCCGACCTGCTCGTCCCGCTCGGCGACGCCACCCACCGGTTCCTGCTCGACTCGGGGAGCAACGACGCGATCTCCCTGCGCGGAGGCGTCGGCGAGTACGTCTTCCGGGAGTTCCCGGTCTTCGCCGAGGTGACCGGCTCGATCTCCGGCAACCTGACGCTGGCGCGCATCGGCCGGCTCTCCGACTCCCTCCGCCTGGGAGAGCACGAGATCGAGTCCCCCCTCGCGTCGATCGACGCGGAGGGGCAGCGGATCGGCTCGCGGATCCTGAAGCACTTCGAGATCACGTTCGATCCGCCGCGGGACCGCATCCGCATCCGACGCGATCCGGCGGAGAAGGTGAAGCTGGACGGCATCCGCGGCACCGGCGCGTTCGTGCAGCGGTACGGCGAACACTGGGAGGTGTTCCACGTCGTCCACGCCACCCCCGCCGAGCGGGCCGGCCTCCGCCCCGGCGACCGCGTCCTCCGCCGGACGGACGTCCCCGGCGAACACCACGACTCGCCGCGGGCGGCCGTCGTCTACCGGATCGAGCGGGACGGCGCCGCGCGGGATGTTCGCGTGCCGGTGGAGTCACTGGTGCCGTAGGGGGAGAAGAGCAGGGGAGAGCAGGGGAGAGCAACGAGAGCAGGGGAGAGGGCGCTGACGCGGGGGACGGCAACGATGGCGGTCCTCGAGGCTTGCCGATCCCATGGGTCCTTGACCGGACTCCCCCTTCTCCAACCCGGAAGTCCGAAGCGGTCGAGGCGGGGCCGGAGGAGGGACGAGTCTCCGAGAGCGACCCCGCAGCGCGACTCGTCCCTTCGCGGAGACCACTCCGCGCAGGCGTTCCCGAACGCGTTCCAAGCCGTCCGCGACAACACACTCTTCCCCCCCCGACGGACGAACCCGTATCGTCGACCCCGTCATGGCGAACGAAACTGACCGCACCGCGAAAGCCTCCACCGGCTACGTCCACGGGTTCACGCCCGAGGAGCAGGACCGCCTCCGGCGTCAGGCGCGGTTCCTCGAGCACCGCGTCCACGACCGGCTGCCGTTCTGGCACGCGCAGCACCTGATCGAGGTCGGGTGCGGGGTCGGAGCGCAGACCGAGATCCTGCTGCGCCACTTCCCCGAACTTCACGTCACGGGCATCGACCAGTCCGACTCGAACCTCGAGGTCGCGCGGCGCAACCTCGCGACCGTGCCGTGGGCGAAGGGCCGCCACGACCTCGTCCACGCCGACGCGACGAACCTCGACTTCAAGGCGGCGACGTTCGACGCCGCGTTCCTCTGCTGGATCCTCGAGCACGTCGGCGATCCGGCGCGGGTCCTGTCCGAGACGCGGCGAGTGCTGCGCCCGGGATCGCCGATCGTGGTCACCGAGGTGCAGAACGCGTCGTTCTTCATCGACCCGTACTCGCCGCACACGCTCGACTACTGGCGCGCGTTCAACGATCACCAGCTCGACCTCGGCGGCGATCCGTTCGTCGGGGCGAAGCTCGGGAACCTCCTCCTCGGCGTCGGGTTCCGCGACGTGACGACGAAGGTCCGGACGATCCTCCTCGACAACCGGGTGCCGGGCGAGCGGGCCGAGTTCCTCGACTTCTGGACCGAGCTCCTCCTCTCCGGCGCGCCCGGGCTGGTCGCCGCGGGGCAGGTCTCGGAGGAGACGGTGGCGT
>JBICIB010000010.1:0-2783 GCA_043101415.1 Planctomycetota bacterium JB042
GTGCCATGTCGCGGCCCGGCTGCGCCTGCTGGAAGATCTCCTTGAACTTCGCGGCCGCGTCGTTGTAGGCGCCGTTCAGCATCATCGCCACCGCCCGGCCGAACGGACTCTGCGGCTCCTCGTGGACCGGGTGGAGGATGCGGAGGAGGAGGTGGTCCCGCGCGGTGTCCCGGATGACCCTCGGGGGCGCGGTCGCTTCGAGCGCCGTCAGCTCGGCGAGGAACGCGATGTCGCACCCCGGCTCGACGAGCGCCAGGAGCTTCGCCGTCCGGAGGAGGGCGTCCGGGTCGCCGAGGGCGCGGTAGAGGCCGAGCTGGAACAACAGCGCGGCCGAGTGGACCGATCGGATGCCGGGCCAAGCGAGCGCCAACCCCTCGATCTCCTCCGGCGTCCGCCCGGCCTCCCGCCAGAGCTCGTGGACGCTCTCCGCGATCCGGCCGGGGAGCGACTCGTCGAAGCGCACCGAGAGGTGCTCGGTCGTGTACGGCTTGGCGAGGAGGTGTTCCATGGCGGAACGGTACGTCGCCTCGATCTCCCTCTGCGGCGCGTTGCTCGCCTCGAGCGCTTCCGCGAGCTTCACCAACCGGCGGGCCCGGTCGCCGGGGTCGGACGCGAAGAACAGCCGCCGCCGCATGTCGCCCGCGGCGTCGGCGTAGGCGCCCGAGCGGATCGCCGCCTCGATCCTCGTGTCGAGGGCCAGCTCGTACGCCGGACGCCACGCCATCAGGTCGCCGATGTGCGCGAGCGGACGGACCTCGGCCGCGCGCTCCCGTCCCGCCGCCTGGCGCGCGAAGTCGCGGAACGTCTCGGTGCCGGTCAGCCGGTACGCCTCCTCGTACAGCTTCACCGCCGTCTGTCGGTCGCCGCGGTCGAGCGCGAGCCGCGCGCGCTCGCGGAGGATCGACTCCGGTTCGATCTCGGCGATCCGACCGGCCAGGAAGTCGAGGTACGCCTCGGCGTCGTCGTCGAGTCCGGCGGCCCGGTACGCGAAGAAGATCTGCATCCAGTCCCGTCGCGAGACCTCCTCGCCGCGCTCGCGCCGCTCGGAGAGCTCGCCGCGGAGGACGTCGAGCTGCTCGCCGAGATCGATCGTGGCGACCGCGTCTCCGAGCGCGTCGTGGATCTCGACCACGCGTCGCCCGGACTCGTCGACGGGGAAGTCCCGCACCAGCTCGTGGTTCGACAGGAGGGTCGCCCGCAGCGCCGTCTCCGCCTCGTCGACCCGCGCGAGGTGGCCGAGCGCGCGGACGTACCGCGCCCGGTCCTGCAGGATGGAGTCGCACCAGAACCGATCCTCGAAGGCGTACGACAGGGTCTCGACCGCGTCCTCGTACGCCCCGGACTCGAACTCGAACTGTCCGACGCGACTGCGGACGTGCCCGTAGTCCGGCCCCTGGTCGAGGTAGCGGAGGAGCACCGACCGGCGCTCCTCGACGTCGGCGGCGACCGCGCTCTCGAGCATCACGTACGCCGGCTCCAGCGACGGGTCGCGGCGGATGGCGCGCTGCAGCGCGGCGACGAGCCGGCCGCGCGGGTCCGGGAGCCGCGGGTTCCTCGGTCCCTCGGCGGCGAGGACCCGGGCGCGCGAGAGCTCGACCCGCGCCGAGAGGGGGGTCCACGCGAGGGTCGCCGCGGCGAGGAGCAGCCCGGTCGCCACGAGCAGGGAGACCCCGGGGAGCGGCGCCTCCCGCCGGGGCGGGTCGAGGGAGAGCGCGAGGCCGGTGATCCACCAGAGCGGCCACGGCACGACCGTGTCGAGCGCGAGTCCGAGGTCGAGGACGTTCGCGGCGGACAGCCCGGCCCCCGCCGCGAGCGGCCCCACCACCAGCGCCGCCGGGATCGCCCCGCCGCCTCGCTCTCGGACCGCCCGCAGGAGCCGGGCGAACAGCAGGACCATCCAGGCGAGGAAGGCGGCGAGCGCCGGGAGGCCGCCCGACTGCGCGACGTAGAGCGGGACGTCGTGCGGATGGGGGGGCGCGGGCTCGGTCGCGAACCGGCTGCCGTGGGCGAACGGCTCGGCGGCGACGAAGACGTGCGGTCCGACGCCGACCACCGGGTGGTCCCGGACGACGTCGACCGCGTTGTCCCAGGCCGCGATCCGGAACTCGAACGACTTGCGGAACCGGTCGACCTTCCCCTCCAGCGCGCCGACGCCGAGCGATCCGCCGGCCGCGGCGACGAGGCCGGCCGCGCCGAGCGCGACGGCGGCGACGACCCCTCCGACGACGACGCGGTCCCCGACGCGCCGGGCGACGCGGGCGAGCAGCCAGACCGCGGGGATCGCGGCGGCGCCGAGCAGGAGCGCGGCGCGGCCGGCGTTCGAGTCGGTGTGCCAGGTCGCGAACCCGAGCGCGGCGACGGCGAACAGCCCGAACCACCTCGTCGGCGGGCGGACCCCCACGAGGGCGAGCGCGAGGACGGCGTGGAACCCGTACAGCGACGCCAGGAAGTTCGGGTGCTGACGGAACAGCTCGAGGCGGGTCGCGAGGGCGTTCGACGTGCCGAACCACGCGGCGATCCGGACGGTCAACGCGACGTCGCAGAGGGCGACCGCCGTCGCCGCGGCGACCGGGACCACGAGGACCCGCGTCCAGCCGGCCGCGTCCCGGGAGCGCGCGGCGACCGCGAGCCCGGTGACGGCGGCGGTCGCGATCCAGCGCATCGAAGGGCGGGCGGTGAGCGGGTTGTCCGACGCGAAGGTCGCGGCCGCCATCCAGGCGACGAACGCGAACGCGGCGACCGCGAGCGGTCCGGAGAGGCGCTGGAGCCGACCGCCGGCGCCG
>JBICIB010000011.1:0-3135 GCA_043101415.1 Planctomycetota bacterium JB042
CGCTCGACGACCTCGACCACCCCGACCTCGCGCCGCGCGACGAGCGGGAGATCGTCGCCCGCCTCCGGGAGGAGGTGACCGCGGCCTGGATGACCGACGAGCTGCGTCACCGGCGGCCGTCCCCCCTCGACGAGGTCCGGGGCGGCATGCTCGTCTTCGAACGGGTCGTGTTCGACGTCCTCCCGGCGTTCCTGAGGGAGGTCGACGACTCGCTCCGTCGCCACGTCGGGCGGGGGCTGCCGCTCGACGCGACGCCGGTGACGTTCGGCTCCTGGATCGGCGGCGACCGGGACGGGAACCCGCGCGTCACCGCCGGCGTCACGCGGGACGCGATCCTCCTGATGCGGTGGCAGGCCGCGGTCCTGTACCGGCGCGAGGTCGACCTGCTCCGCGACGAGCTGACGATGCGGTCCGCGAACGACGAGCTGACCGCGCGGGTCGACGGCGCGCGCGAGCCGTACCGGGCGCTGCTCGCCGAGGTGTCGGAGCGCCTCGAGGAGACGCGCGAGGAGGTCGAGCGGCGGCTGCGCGGCGAGCCGACCGAGGGGCTCCGCCCGTACCGATCGGTCCGCGAGCTCCGTGATCCGCTGCTCCTCTGCCACCGTTCGCTGGTCGAGACCCGCGCCGACGCGGTCGCGGCGGGCCGGCTGACCGACCTGATCCGTCGCGTCGCGTGCTTCGGGTTGACGCTGGCTCGGCTCGACCTGCGGCAGGAGTCGACGCGGCACGCCGAGGCGGTCGACGCGCTGTTCCGCGCGACCGGCCGCGGCGAGTTCCTCGACCTCGACGAGGACGGCCGGGTCGAGCGGCTGGCGCGGGCCCTCGCCGAACCCGTGCCCGCGCGGCCGGACGCACTCGACGTCCCGGAGGAGGTCCGGGAGGTCCTCGAGACGTTCGAGGCGGCGGCGGAGATCGGCGAGGAGGCGCGGGGGGCGTACGTGATCTCGATGGCGCGCGCGTCGTCGGACGTGCTGGCGGTCGAGGTCCTGCAGCGCGAGGCCGGGGTCGAGCCGCCGATGAGGGTCGTCCCGTTGTTCGAGACGATCGACGACCTGCGCGGGTGCGCGGCGACGATGGACCGCCTGCTCGGCCTCGACGCGTACCGGGCGCGGGCCGGGGGACGTCAGGAGGTGATGCTCGGCTACTCCGACTCGGCGAAGGACCGCGGACGGCTCACGTCGGCGTGGGAGCTGTACAAGGCGCAGGAGGCGCTGGCGGAGACGGCGCGCCGGCACGGCGTCGAGCTGACCCTCTTCCATGGCCGCGGCGGCACCGTCGGGCGGGGCGGCGGTCCGACGTGGCGGGCGATCCGGTCGCAGCCGCCGGGGACGGTCGGCGGCGCGCTCCGCGTCACCGAGCAGGGGGAGATGATCCAGGCGAAGTTCGGACTGCCGGGGATCGCGCGCCGCACGCTCGAGCTCTACCTGACCGGGACCCTGCAGGCGACGCTCCGGCCGCCGCGCGGTCCCGAGCCGGCGTGGCGCGCGGTGATGGACCGGATGTCGGCGCGCGCGGCGCGCGAGTACGAGGCGGTCGTGAAGCGGGACGAGCGGTTCGTCGAGTACTTCCGCACGGTCACGCCGGAGACCGAGCTGGGCGAGCTGAACATCGGGAGCCGGCCGGCGCGCCGGAAGAAGGGGGGCGGCGTCGAGTCGCTCCGCGCCATCCCGTGGGTCTTCGCGTGGACGCAGACGCGGCTCCTCCTCCCGTCGTGGCTCGGCGTCGGGGAGGCGCTGCGCGAGGCGCTCGACGGGGACGACCGCGAGCCGCTGCTCGAGATGGTGCGGGAGTGGCCGTTCGTGTCGACGACGCTCGGGCTGATCGAGATGGTCCTCGCCAAGGCGGACGGGGAGATCGCGGCGCACTACGACGCGGTCCTCGCCGACCCGTCCCTGCACCCGCTCGGCGACGCGCTCCGCGCGCGGCTCGACGCGACCTCCGCCGCGGTCCGCGAGCTGACCGGCCGCGAGCGCCTCCTCGACGGCAACCCGGTGCTCCGCCGCTCGATCGACCTGCGCAACCCGTACGTCGACCCGATCAACCTCCTGCAGGTCGAGCTCCTCCGCCGCTGGCGCGCCGCCGACGGCGACGACGAGCGGCTGCGCGAGGCGCTGCACGTCACGATGAACGGCGTGGCGGCGGGGATGCGGAACACGGGCTGACCTGCGCGGGCGGAGGCCGGGCCGCGGCGGAGATGATCGGGGACTCCCTACTGGACTTCGAGGGAGTGGCGCGGTTCACGGGCGGGACCGAGTAGGTTGCGGAGGGATCGCGGACGTGCGGAGAATCGATGAGCTGGCTCCTGTTCCTCGACGAGAGCGGACACGACCACAAGTCGATGCCGTACGAGGTCCGAGGCGGCGTCGCGATCCACGCCTCGCGCCTCTGGTCGTTCGTGCGCACCGTGCAACGCCTGGAGCTGGCGGCGTTCGGGACGGAGTTGGCGCAGTTCCGGAAGGAGCTGAAGGGCAGCAAGCTGCTCGACCGTGACCGGTTCCGCTGGGCCGCGCAAGGCGAGCCTATGAACGATGAGGAGCGGCGGAAGCGTTGTCGCGGGTTTCTGACTCGCGGCCTCGAGAAGAAGCCGCCGTCACGGGACGAGTTCACCGCCTATGGACAGGCGTGTCTCGAGATGGCGCGTAGCCTCTTCGAGGCCATGAGGGAGCACGGCGCGCGCGTGTTCGCGTGCGCGGTGACTCGTGGAACGCGCAAGCCCGCCACGTTCGAAGCCGAGGAGTTCCTGCGGAAGGATCAGGTGTTCCTTCTCGAGCGCTTCTTCTACTTCCTCGAGGAGCAGAAGGCGCACGGCCTGCTGGTCATGGATGAGGTGGAGAAGGCCGAGGATCGACGATTCGTCCGGCGGCTGGAACGTTACTTCACACGGACGGATCGAGGTCGGCGTCGCGCCGCGTGGATCGTTCCTTCACCATTCTTCGTCTCGTCCGACATGACGTACCCGGTCCAGGCCGCGGATCTCGCGATCTACTGCGTGAACTGGGGATTCCGGCTCCCGTCCCATGGCATGAACGCACCGACTCGCGAGGAGATCGCGAGCGATTTCGGAGGCTGGTTGAGTCAGCTTCAGTACCGCGGCCAGGGGTACCGGGATGGCGAGGTCTTCGACTCTTATGAGAT
>JBICIB010000012.1:0-4012 GCA_043101415.1 Planctomycetota bacterium JB042
GCTGCCGCCGCCGCCCTCGGCGCCGCGGTCGAGCGTGTCCGAGAGGCCGACCGCGCGGCCGCGGTTCACCGTCAGCTCGAGGAGCGCGTCGACCGAGTCGACGTCGGAGAGGACGCGGACGTCGATCCGCTGCTCCTCGTCCGCGAACCGCGTCGACACGACCCCCTGCACCTGGGCGCGGATGCGGTTGGCGATCGCCTCGAGGTCGAGGCCGTACCGGCGGAGCTTCTCGCGGTCGAACGACAGCCGCACCTCGGGGTTGCCGCGGGTGACGGTCGAGCGGACGTCGGTGAGCGACGGCGTCCCCTGCATCCGCCGCACGATGTCGCCGGCGGCGACGCGGAGGGTCTCGAGGTCGTCGCCGCGGGCGTGAACCTCGAGCGGCGCCTTGATCGAGAAGAGGGTCGGTCGGCTGAACCGGAACCCGGTCAGCTCGGGCCGCCCGCCGAGGACGCCGCGCATCGCCGCGATCGCCCGCTCCTCTCCGACGGCGTCCGCCGCGGACGGGGAGAGCCGGACGAGGACCCGGGCGGAGTGCCCTCCCTCGTCCGGGTCGGCGATCTCGTCCCGCCCGACCCCGACGGCCGACGCGACCTGCTCGACCTCGGGGAGCGCGAGCAGGTCCCGCTCGATCGGGGCGAGGGCGCGGGCGGTCCGCTCGATCGGCGTCCCGACCGGCAGGTAGACGTGGGCGACCAGCTCCCCTTGGTGGACCGTCGGGAGCATCTCCGTGCCGAGCGTGCGCGCCGTGCGGAGGGCGAGGCCGCCGCCCGCGAGGGCGACGACGAGGACCGCGAAGACGAGGGTCGGGCGGACCAGGATCGCCCGGAGGACTCTCGGGTAGGCCGCGTTCACGAGCCCGAAGACGCGGTCGAAGACGAACTGGAACGGCGCCCCGGCGACGCGGACCACGAGGGTGAAGAGGCGGACCGCGAGGACGACGACGAAGAGCAGGACGAGGAGGAGCGTGAGGAGCAGGCGGGCGGCGACCTCGACCACGGCGTGGACGATCGCCACCGGGAGGAGCGGCAGCCCGATCGCCGCCCGGGCGACGCCGCGGCGAGGGCCGAGGTTCGCGCGGAAGGAGGAGGCCGCGAGCGTGCGGTGGGGGAGGACGATCGGGGTCGCGACGTCGAGGAGGAGGCGGAGCGGCCCCCCGGTCCCCGAGCCGGAGCCGCCGCCGTCGCGGCCTCGGGCCGCGAGCATCGGGATGAAGAAGAGCGCGACGACGAGGGACGAGAGGAGCGAGAAGACGACGGTGAGGGCCTGGTCTCCGAACAGCTGGCCCGCGACCCCGGAGACGAACACGATCGGGAAGAAGACCGCGATCGTGGTGAGGGTCGACGCGAAGACCGCCCCCCCGACCTCCTCGGTCCCCCGGACGGACGATCCGCCGCGGTCGTCCCCCTCCTCGCGGCAGCGGAAGATCGACTCGAGCACGACGATCGAGTTGTCGACCAGCATCCCGACCCCGAGGGCGAGCCCTCCGAGCGACATGATGTTCAGCGTCGTCCCGACCATGAACATCGGCGCGAAGGTGGCGATGATCGAGACCGGGATGGCGACGGCGATGATCGCCGTCGCGGCGGCGCTCTTGAGGAACAGGAGGAGGACGAGCACGGCGAGGAGGCCGCCGATGATCGCCGCCCCGCGGACCTCGTCGATCGCCTCGTCGATGAACCGGGACTGGTCGGAGAGGACGGCCGTCTCCATCCCCCGGGGGAGCTTCCTCGAGAGCACCTCCTCCGCCGCGCGCTTCTCCTTCACCTCCTCGCGGAGCTTCTTCACCTCGTCGCTCTCGGACCGGCCGAATCCGCCGCGGCCGCCGGCGCCTCGCCGTTCCGGCTGCGCGGCCGGGGCGGCGTCCTTCTTCTCCTCCTCGGCCCGTAGCGCGTCGGCGAGCCGCACCTCCGGGTCCTCGCGCGTGCCGGCCGCGATCTCGGCCAGGAGCCTCCGCTGGGCGTCCGTCCCGAGCAGGCGGTCGCGGACCTCCTGCGCGAGCCGGACGATGTTCGCGTCCGCCTCGCGGTGGACCAGCAGTTCGACCGCCTCGCGCCCGTCGACCCGGGTGACGACGTCGCGCTTCTTGTGCGTCCGCGTCACGGTCGCGAGGTCCCGGATCCGGATCGGCTGCCCGTCGCGGTCGGTGACCGAGAGGCGGAGGATCTCGTCGATCGACTCGAACTGGTTCAGCGTCCGGACGAGGTACTCGGTGTCCCCTTCCACGAGGGTCCCGCTGGCGAGGTTGACGTTCTCGATCTTCAGGCGCCGGTCGACCTCGGAGATGTCGAGGCCGAGGCTCGCGATCCGTTTCGCGTCGAGCCGGACCCGGATCTCCGTCTCCAGGCCGCCGCGGACCTTCACCGCCGCGACGCCGGGGACCGTCGCGAGGCCCCGGGCGACGATCTCGTCGGCCGCCCGCCGGACCTCGCGCTGGTCCCCCTCTCCGAAGACGGCGATCCGCATCACCGGGTCGAGCGACGGGTCGTAACGGAGGATGAGCGGCGGGTCGGCGTCGTCCGGGAGGCGGGTGCGGTCGAGGCGCTCGCGGATGTCCTGCGTCGCGAACGAGAGGTTCGTGCCCCAGCGGAACTCGAGGACGACGTCGGAGACGCCCGACCGGCTGATCGACGAGTGCGCCTCGAGCCCGGGGAGGACGGCGAGCGTCTCCTCGATCGGCTTCGAGATCCGCTCCTCCATGTCCTCCGGCCCGGCCCCCTGGTACTCGGTCCGGACGGTGATCGTCGGGTACGAGATCTCGGGGAGGAGCTCGAGCGGAGTCTTGGTGAGCGAGATCCCGCCGAAGACCGCCACCGCGAGGACGGCCATCGTCGTCGCGACCGGCCGGCGCGTGGTGAACGCGAACAGCCCGCCGCGTCGGGCGGCCTCGCGGTCGGTCACGCCGACTCCGGCGCGACGCGGACCGGGTCGCCGTCCTGCAGGCGGTCCTGGCCGACGAGGATCACTTCGAGCGCGCCGAGCCGCGCGGCCTCCGGCGCGTCGCCGTCGAGCGGCACGCCGTCGATCGAGCGGACCTCGACGTCGTCCTCGGTCGAGGCGCCGGGGACGAACTGGTGCCGTCTGGCGACGCCGTCCTCGACCGAGAAGAAGGTCGAGCGGCCGTCCTCGTAGACGACCGCGCGCTTGCTGAGCAGGACCGCGTCGTCCTGGCTCGACACGATGATCCGGGCGCGGGCGTACATCCCCGGCCGGACGACGCCGACCGCCTCCGGCGCGAGCCGGACCCGCACCTTGATCAGGCCCGACGCCGGGTCGATCGACGGGTTGATCGCCTCGACCTCGCCGTGGAAGACGCGCCCCGGGAGGGCGTCGAACGCGAACTCGACCGGGAGCCCCGGACCGGTCACCACCAGCAGGTCCTCCTGGGGAATCCGGAGGTTCGCCACCAGGCGGGTCGGGTCGACGAGCGTGAAGAGCTGGCTCGCCGAGGTGACGAGCAGCCCCTTGTCGACGGTCCGGTCGCGGACGGTCCCCGAGATCGGGGAGCGGATCGTCGTGTGGTCGAGGTCGTTCCGCGCCGCCTCGAGTTCGATCGCCGCCGCCTCGGTCTCGAGCTTCGCCAGCTCCCCCTCCGACTCGGTCCGCTGCTTCGTGAGGCGCAGCGCCTCGAGCTCGGCGACCGCCTGCTGGTACGACTTCTCGACGTCGGTCAGCTCCTTCACGGAGAAGACGTCGACCCCGTCGGCGATGGCGGCCTGCGCGCGTTCGTAGTCGGAGCGCGCCCGCTCGAACATCGCGCGCTGCGCGTCCTCCCGCGCGATCGTCTCCTTCAATTGGAGGGCGGCCTGCTTCTCCGCGAGCTTCCGCTGGGCGAGCGCGGCCTCGCGTCGCTTCACCTCGATCTCGAAGTCGACCCGGTCGAGCAGCGCGAGCGGCTGGCCCAGGGTCACGGAGTCCCCCTCGTCGACGAGGAGTTCGGCGACGTACGCGTTCCCGACCTTCGGGAAGACGGTCACGACTTGCTCCGCCTCGATGTCGGTCGAGACGTCGA
>JBICIB010000013.1:0-2570 GCA_043101415.1 Planctomycetota bacterium JB042
CGAGCCGCTCGAGCGCGTCCTTCAGCTCTATCTCATGATCGTGGACCCGCTCCTCGAGCCGCTGGTTCAGCACCTCGAGCCGCTTCCGCTGCGCCTCGTTCTCGGCGTGGAGCCGCGCGTTCTCGACCGAGACCGCGGCCTGGTCGGCGAACAGCCCGATCAGCTTCATCGCGTCCTCGGCGAACTCGCCGGTCCGGAACCGGTGGTCGATGTAGACGCAGCCGATCGTCTCGCCCTGGAAGCGGAGCGGGACGCAGAGGATCGAGCGGAGCTGCATCCCCGCCACCGACGCGAGCTTCCCGAACTCGGCGTCGTCGGAGGCCGAGTCGGTCAGGACCGCCTCCCCCGACTTCATCACCCGCTCGGCGATCGTGTGGCTGATCTTGAACTCGGGCGAGCGCACCGCCTCGCGGTCGAGGTTCCGCGCCACCTCGACCTGGCCGCCCCCCTCCTCCCCCTGCAGGATCAGGAACCCCCGCTCCGCCCCGGTCAGCTCGATCACCGCGTCGAGGATCAGCGCCAGCAGCTTCTTCGGCTGCCGCTCGGAGACCATCGCCCGGTTGATCTCGAGGATCCGGAGCAGCCGCTCGTTCTGCCGCGACGCCTCGCCCCCGAGGAACGAGTCGCGCAGGAAGGCGCGGAGGTCTTTTCGTTTCGGCGTGGCCATGGACCCCTCGATTGTAGCCGTCCCCCTCGTGCCCGTGCCTCTCTCCGGAAGCCGGCGAAATGGGGTGGGCGTGGGGCCGGGGGCGGTGCGGGGGTCGGTCGTTCTCGAGGATCGAGGCGATCGCTCCCGTCCCTCGACCCACCTTTCGCGGCAAGGGGTCCACTTCCTGTGTCGATTGCTCCGGAGCCCTGCCTGTCCTCCGGGAGGACCTCCTGGGAGGAGTCACGAGGACCTCGAGGCTCACGCGCGGCGACCGAGAGCGGCGTCAGGTGCTGCGTCCAGTTGGACGGCCTTCCACCTCACGGGTTCGTGCGAAAGAACTCGACGCCGATCGACGGCTCCGCCCGGACACGCACGCCGTAGGGGATGCGGGCCATCCGCAGCACGGTCGGGCTTCGTCGCTTCCTGGCCTTTCGAACGGATGGGCGCCCAGCGGCGGGTGGGCAGCGCCCTTCGGTTGGAGCGTCGAGTCAGGCGCCCCGGTGAACGTGCCATCCCACGTCGAACCTGTCACCCTCCGACCAACCGGGTGGCAGTCGTGGACTCTTGACTCCGAAGGGCGATGGCTGCCCCGAGCACTCGTAGTAGAGGCGGATCGGATTCGCAGAGAATCGGCCCGCACACCGGAGTTCAACGACCACGGCATCCGCGAACTCGGCGAACACGCAGATGTCGACCCACACGGGAACGCGCCCGTCTCGCCACATCCACGTGGCAACCTCGTCGGCGGACCAAGGCCCCAGGGACTGGCCAGAGGGCAGTTCCTCCTGGGGATACACGACCTCATCATGCTCTCGATGAAGGTCGTAGGACTGATTCGGCAGCACTCGGTATTGCACCGGTCCGAGAAACGACTGATGGCAGTACGACCGCGCAAACTCGACGGCTCGCCCGGTCGCGCGGCGCAACTGCTCGATGAGCTGGACTTTCTTCACGGCGCTCGCACACCTGACGAATCGGCCGCTCGGCCGCGAGCTGCGCGAGGGCTTCGCCTCTCGCGTTTGCGTTGGTCGCGTTTCGGCGGCTGGTGCGGCAAGTTGGGTGGCCTATCCACACTGGACGATCGCACGAACTTCAGTGCAATCGAAGCAGAAGAAGATGTAGATGAGGCCGACGTCTCCGAACATGTACTGTTGATCGCCAGACAGGCAATCGATGCGATGCGGGTTCGTGCGCCAGTCGTGCTCGATCGAGTCCAACTGGCCAACGAAGGTCATCTCCTCCGAGCAGTGCGGACAAACTGGGACCTCGGGCTCCTGCTCCCAGTCTGGGTCTCCGCCAAGCTTGCTGCGGAGTCCGCTGTCAACCGCCACCTCAGCATCCCCTTGCGAGACCACACGCTCGAACAGTATCCGATATCCGCGAAGGGTCTTCCTAGTCATCGTGTCCACCTTGAAGGGTTCCTTCTACTCAGCACGCGCACTCCCCCGACACGTTCTCCGGATCTGCCGAGTCGACCCGCCCGAACCGTTCGGGCGCCGGACCTCGCTTCGTGATGTCCCTCCACTCCGCGCCGCCCTTCGACGGACATCCGAGCGTCACGCGTCCCGAGCGACGCCCGCGCGTCATGGACCGCGACCAGGCGCGCTTCTCCTCCGGAGACCGCCTCTCGGCGCTCGCTCACCCGCCCGCCGCCTCCTTCAGCGCCCGCACCACCATCGCGAAGCCGTGGCGGCGCGCCGCCGACGTCTCTCCCGCCTCCGCGAGGAGGCCGTCGACCTCGAGACCGCCGACCTCCTCGACCGTCGAGCCGACCGCGCGGTCGAGGACGAACGACGCGCCGGCGATCACGGCCGGGCAGCCCTGCGCCAGGAACGAGGCCTCGGCGAGGCGCCCCCCGTCGACGCGGACGAACACCTCGACCACGTCGCCGCACGCGGGATTGTCCGCCGACGCGGCGCCG
>JBICIB010000014.1:0-4077 GCA_043101415.1 Planctomycetota bacterium JB042
CGGCCGAAGCGGTCGGGGTGACGATCCCGCACAACTACCCGGTCTTCGGGAAGGACGCGTTCGAGACCGCGACCGGCGTCCACGCGGCGGCGGTGGTGAAGGCGCGCGGGCACCCCGCTGTAGACCGAGTCCGCCAGCGGCACGTCTCCCTTCCGCAGCGCCTTCACCACCGCCGCCGCGTGGACGCCGGTCGCGGTCTCGAACGCGTCCTTCCCGAAGACCGGGTAGTTGTGCGGGATCGTCACCCCGACCGCTTCGGCCGTCTTCCGGCAGTACTCGCCGAGCTTCGACAGGTCGTTGTCGATCCACCCCATCAGCTTCAGGTTGACGAGGGTCAGGTCCATCGGCGCGTTCCCCGACCGCTCGCCGATGCCGAGCGCCGAGCCGTGGACGCGGTCCGCCCCCGCCTCGATCGCGGCGATCGTGTTCATCACGCCGAGGCCGCGGTCCATGTGGCCGTGCCAGTCGATCTTCACGCCGGCGTCCGGCGCGCGCCGGCGGACGAGCTGCCGCGCCCAGTGGATCAGCGCCCGCACGCCGTCCGGCGTCGAGTGCCCGACCGTGTCGCAGAAGCAGAGCCGCTTCGCGCCGAGGTCGATCGCCATCCCGTACAGCCGCTCGAGCGTCTCGGGGTGGGCGCGCGTCGTGTCCTCGGTGACGTACATCACCGGCAGGCCCTCGTCGCGGCAGTAGGAGAGGCAGTCCTCGGTCGCCTTCAGCATCCGGTCGATCGACCAGTCCTCGGTGAACGAGCGGATGCGCGACGACCCGATGAAGGTGCAGATCTCGAACGGGAACCCGGCCTTCTGCGCCAGCTCGACGACCGGTTCGACGTCCGACACGACGGTCCGGCAGGCGACGTTCGCGCCGATCGAGAGCTTCGCGGTCGAGATCTCCTTCGCCAGCGCCTCGATGTGCTTCATGTGGAACGGCCCCGCCCCCGGCAGCCCGAGGTTGGCGGTGTCGATCCCGAGCTCGTCCATCAGGTGGAGGAGCTCGATCTTCGTCTCGATCGACGGGTTCGTGACGGCGGGGCTCTGCAGCCCGTCGCGGAGGGTCTCGTCGTCGAACTCGATCTTCCGCTTCGGGGGGGCGGCGTGGACGTCGGCGACGTTCCAGTCGTAGATCAGCTCGTCGAGCGCGGTTCCGGACATGTCTGGTGTTCACCTCCCGAGACGGACCGTCCCATCATACGGCATCCCGCCCCCGCCGCGGCCCCCGCGTCGGCCCTCCTACTCGGAGGCGTCGAGGTCCTCGAAGAAGTCGTCCGACGACCCGAGCTTGTTCAGGTAGTCGTGGAAGTCGAGCCGGACGTCGGCGTCGATCGCCTGCCGGCCGTCGGGGCCGAGCATCCGGTCGACGACCCAGTTCGGCAGGTAGACCTCGGCGGTCAGATCCTTGTCGTTCACCATCTCCTCGATGGCGACGAGGTTCGCCTTCACGAGCGGGGACCGCTTGCCGAGGAACCGCCGCTTCCGGAGGAGGTCCTCCTCGCTCGCGGAGACGAGCTTCACGAGGTCGACGGCGTCGAGGAAGGCGCTCCCCTCCAGCAGCTCGTTGAACAGCAGCGTCACCAGGACGACGGTCTCCTCCTCGCCGAGTCCGAACTCGGCCGCGAGCTGTCGCGTCGGGAAGTCCGCGGCCTTCGGCGTCTTCTTGATCGACGCCTCGATCCGGTCGCGGTACCGCTGCAGCTGCTGGTTCAGGGAGGTCACCGACTCGGACGTCCCGATCCCGACGTCCTCCCAGTAGTCGAACCGGAAGATCTTCGCCGCGCGCTTCCGGTAGAGGAGCGACAGGCGGCGGAGGTCGAGGACGTACGTCAGGTTGCTGCGGTACGGCTGGGCCTTCGAGCGGCCGGCCGGGATCGTCGCGCCGCGGCGGGCGAGGAACGCGCTGCGGACCAGGCGGAAGACCCGGTCGGAGATCTTGAACGGGGTCTCGAGCAGGTCGTCGTCGTCGTCCTCGTCCCGGACGTCGGGGACGAGGAGGCCGGCGGACTGGAGGATCGCGTTCGGCTCGAGGAACGCCGCGCCGCGGAGCACGTCGTACGACCCGTCGAACAGGAGGCCGAGGAGCTCGCGCCCCTTCAGGTACGGGTTGTCGTGGACGAGGCGGCGACGGAGGAGCGCCAGCAGGAAGACGACCTGGTACTTGTTCAGCTTGTACCGCAGGAAGAGGTCGCCGAGCGCGGACCGCTCCGGGAGCTCCTTCAGGTCGCGGCCGATCGCATCGATCTTCTTCCGGCTCTGGAGCTGGATCTTGCGCGTCTCCTTCGCCTCGAGCTCCTCGGTGAGGAGCTCGCGAAGCGATCCGAGCTGGTCGTAGTGGTCGAGCAGCTTCTTCAGGACCGCGCGCTCGGTCTGTGCCATGTTCGCCTCTCGGGCCGGCCCGCGGCCCCTGGGTTCCTCGATCGATCGACCGCCACGAACCGATTATAGGTAGGCGTCCGAACCGAAAGGGCGGTCCAGAAGAAAGACACCCCGGGCCGAGGGACGCGACCACCCTCTTAACGTTCGATTGGAGGAAGGGTTACGTGACTCCGCACCGATCGCGAGGGCGTTCCGGATCGGACGCGGCCCGGGAGAGGGCGGCGGCGGTCGACCTCGGCTCGAACATGGTCCGCCTCGTGACGGGGAGCGTGGATTCCCAAGGGTTTGTGACCGTCGACGCCAAGCGGGTCGAGGTGACCCGGATCGCCGAGGGGCTCGGGGCGACCGGGCGGCTCGGCCGCGACCCGATCGAGCGGACGGGGCGGGCGCTCGACCGCTTCGCCCGCGCGCTTCGAGAGGACGCGATCGGCCGCGCCGCCGCCGTCGCGACCGGAGCGTTCCGGATCGCGGAGAACCGCGACGATGCCGTGGCCCGGCTGTCGGATCGGCTGGGCGTCCCGATCGTGGTGGTGGGCGGCGAACGCGAGGCGGCGCTCGCGCGGCGCGGGATCCGCGGCGCGCCGGGGGGGGCCGAGCCGCTCGCGATGCTCGACATCGGCGGGACGTCGACCGAGATCGCGGTCGGGTCGCTCGCGTCGTCGGTTCCGACCGGCGTCGTCAACCTGAGCGAGGCGTGCGCGGCGGCCCGCCCCGACGACCCCGAGGCGTGGTTGCGGCGGGAGGCGGAGCGGGTCGTGGCCCGGCTCGCGACGCCGGCCGACCCGCCCGCGGTCTGGTTCGCGGCCGGCGGGGCGGCGGTCGCGCTCGCGGCGCGGCGCGAGGGGGAGGGTCTGCTGACGTTCACCGGCGACCGGACCGACCCGATCGACCGCTCCGCGCTCGCCGCCGAGTACGCGGCGTTCCGGGCGGAGGACCGCGAGGCACGGGCCGCGCGCCTCGGGATCACCGTCGCGCACGCCGACCTGATCCCGGCCGGGTGGGCCCTCCTCGAAGCCCTGCTCGACCGCTTCGACATCCCCCTCCTCCGCCCGACCGGCCGCGGCGTCGCGGAAGGCCTGCTCGCCGAGACGCTCGAGGACCCCACGCCCTGACCCCCCAGCCCCTGTCTCCCTCCCCCTCCCGCTCGCTACATTCGTTCCATGTCCTCCACCTCTCGCGGACGCCTCCTGGTCGCCCTCTGGCGCGTCGCCGTCCTGGCGCTCTGCCTGACGCTCGTCCTGAAGTGGGGCGTCGTCGACGGCTTCGAGGTGCGCGGCGGGTCGATGGAGCCGCTCCTGCGGGACCGGCGGCCGGGGCCGGACCACGTGATGGTCTTCAAGCGCCACTTCGACCTGTTCGAGCCGGAGCGGTTCGACCTGGTCGTCTTCGAGCGGCCGGAGGCGGCGTCGTTCGCGGAGCTCCCCGCGGATCTGGTCGGCGACCGGTTCGTGAAGCGGCTGGTGGCGCACGCCGGGGAGCAGGTGCTGGTCCGGGACGGCGACCTGTTCGTCGGGCCGGCCGGGGCACCGCTGCCGCAGCGCCCGGTCGAGCGGTCGGCCGCGCTCCTCGAGGCGATGCGGATCGACGTGGCGACGCTCGACCCGTCGGCGCCGGAGCGGAGCGCGTGGGTCCTGCCGACGAACGCCTCGGTCGAGGGGGACGAGGTCGTGGTCGACGTCGTCGGCGCGGCCGAAGGGGACGGGCG
>JBICIB010000015.1:0-4558 GCA_043101415.1 Planctomycetota bacterium JB042
TCACCCCGGTCGCGAACCGGTCGATCTCGACCACGACGACGTGCTCGTTCGGGTCGTCGTCCCGGAGCGCGACCGGGAGCCCCTTCTCGATGTGCACGCCGTCCGAGAGCCAGAGGAGGTCGCCGGCCCGGAACCGCGAGACGTTCTCGGGGTACCGGAGCGCGAACAGCCGGTCGTCGCGCCGGGCGAGCTCGAGGCCGCGCATCGCGTCCCCCGCCTCGACCCGCTCCTCCAGCGAACGCGCGTGCGTCTCGCGGAGCTGGCGCCGCCCCGCCCGCCGCTCCATCTCGACGATCGCGAGCAGCCGGTCGCAGAGCGCGCCCGCGTTCACGGGCCGCCCCCTTCCGCGACGCCCCCCTCGAGCGCGAACGCCCGGAGCCGGACGAGCGCGTCGACGTCGCGCGCCAGCCTCCGCTCGATCGCGTCCTTCGTCCCGCCGAACCCCTCGAGGTACCGGAGGAGCTCGAGGTCGACCGCGTCGTCGTACGCCGCGACACCGGCCGCGCGCGCGGCGAGGTGCGGCAGCCGGTCGGGGCCGGGGAGGGCGACGCTCCGCCGCAGCTCGGCCTTCACGTCGACGAGCCGGTCGCGCAGGCGATGGACCGTCTCGATCGCCTTCGGCGCGGTCAGCACGAGCCGATCGAGCAGGCGCGCGACGGCGGGACCGTACGTCAGGACCGGCCCCTCGGTCTTCGCGAGGTTGAAGACGAACGTCCGGAACTCCTCGTCCGGCCGCTCCGCCTCCGGGGCGCGGAGGTACCGCACGCGGAACGCGTCGTCCCGCCCGAGCACCTGACCCGCCACCGCGATCGTGGCGTCGGTCTGCCGCTCCTCCAGCAGCGCGACGACCGCGAGCTTCGCCGTCTCGACCTCGCGCCGCACGGCGCCGAACCGGACCGGCGCGCCGTCCTTCATCGCCCGCGCCCCCCGCGCGAGCCGGCGGATCGTGTCCGTGGCGAGCCCCGACTCCTTCACCACCCGACGGAGGTCCGGCGGGTCGGCGAGCCGCTCGAGCGTCTCGATCCCCGCCGCGCGGAGCGCCGCCACCTGCGCGCGCGTGATCCCCGGGACGAACGACGGGTCGTCCCGATCCTCCAGCTCGGCGAAGCAGACCTCGCGGTAGCGGCAGTCGAGGCAGACGTCGTCGTGGTGCGGGCCGGGGTCGTGCGCGGGGCCCCGCCGGTACCGCTGCAGCCGGTCGAGGAGTCGCTCGACCGACGCCATCAGATCCGCGACCTCGAACCCGACCCGCGTCCCGTCCCGGACGATCACCCACCCGCGCCGCGGCGTCGGACGGACCTGCCCGAGGAGCCGCGAGTAGAACGCGACCTGCAGCCGCGCCGAGGCGTGGACGACCTGCGCCGACTTCACGTCGGCGACCTCGTACCGGCCCTCCTCCTCGCGGAAGACGAGGAGGTCCGGCCGGCCGAGGAACTCCCCGAGCTTCAGCACCCCGTTCGCGATCACCGGCACCTTCCGGTCGATCGCGTCGAGCGTCGCCTCGAACCCCGCGTCCCAGTCGCCGCGCGGGAAGACGACCTCCTCCGGCCCGATCCCCTCGAGCAGCCGGTCCTCCAGCCGCCGCCCCGCCTCGAACAGGACCTCCATCCGCTCGGTCGGCGGCAGCTCGTCCTCGCGCGGGGTGTGGAACGCGAGGTACGGCAGCCGCGCGCAGGTGAGCGATTCCTTGATCTTGGTGCCGTCGACGTACCGCATGGTCCGCCGCATCATGGCGGGCGCGGCGGAGCGAGGGAAGGACGTTCGGCGATCGCGGCGTCCCCGGCCGCCTCCCCGCTCCCCGCTATGCTGGCCCGGGGGATCGCCGATGACCGACCCGCGCTGGACCCGCGTCCGTGAGCTGTTCGAACGCGCCGCCGACCTCGACGGCCGCGCGCGGGAGGAGCTGTTCGAACGCGAGGCGGTCGACGACGCCGTCCGCCGCGAGGTCGAGTCGCTCCTCGCCGTCGCGAGCCGCGTCGGGACCACGCTCGAGCCGCCGGGGAGGGTCCGCGCGACCCTCGAGGGGACCGCTCCGGCCGCCGGCGACGCGGTCGGCGCGTGGCGGCTCGTCCGTCCGCTCGGCCAGGGCGGGATGGGCGCGGTCTGGATCGGCGAGCGGAAGGGCGGCGGGTTCGAGATGACCGCCGCGATCAAGCTGATCAAGCGCGGCCTCGACACCGACGCGGTCCTCGAACGGTTCCGCCGGGAGCGCCGGCTCCTCGCCGGGCTCGAGCACCCGAACGTCGCCCGCCTGCTCGACGGCGGCGCGACCGACGACGGACGGCCGTGGCTCGCCATGGAGTGGGTCGACGGCCGGCCGATCGACGCGTACTGCGCGGAGCGCTCCCTCGCGATCGACGACCGTCTGTGGCTGGTCGCCGCGGTGAGCGACGCCGTCGCCGCCGCGCACGCCCGGCGGATCGTCCATCGCGACCTGAAGCCCGGCAACGTCCTCGTGACCGCCGACGGGACGCCGAAGCTGCTCGACTTCGGGATCGCGAAGCTCCTCGAGGGGGACGACGCGGCGACCGGCCTGACGCGGACCGGCGAGCGGCCGCTCACCCCGCGCTACGCCAGCCCCGAGCAGATCCGCGGCGAGCCGATCTCCCCCGCGACCGACGTCTACGCCCTCGGCGTGCTGTTGTACGAGCTCCTGACCGGCCGCTCGCCGCACGGCGACACGACGACGCTGAAGGAGCTCGAGCACGCGATCTGCATGGAGGACGCGCCGTCGCCGAGCCGCGTGCTGCGCCGGTCCGGCGAGACCGCGTCGTCGCGGCGCGTCCGCGGGGACGTCGACGTCGTCGTCCGGACGGCGCTGCAGAAGGACCCGGCTCGCCGATACGAGGACGCGGCCGGGCTCGCGGCCGACCTTCGCCGCCACCTCGACGGCCTCCCGATCCGCGCCCGGCCGGACTCGGTCGGCTACCGGCTCGGCAAGTACGCGCGTCGCCACCGGCTGCTGCTCTCGGCGTCGGCCGCGGTGGCGCTGGCGTCGGTCGCGGCGGCGACGGTCTCGCTCCGCTCGGCCCGGACCGCGCGCGAGGCGGAGGCGGCGGCGCGGGCGGAGAAGGAGACGTCCGACGCGCTGTTCCAGTCGGTGCTCGACCTCTCGACCCGCTCGGCGCTCGGGTTCGCGGAGAAGGTGAAGGACGTCGCGGGGACGATGCAGATCCGCGCCGACCTGCTCGACGACGTCGTCCGGAACGTCGAGGACCTCCTCGAGCTCGACCCGGAGAACCCGGAGGTCCGCCTGCAGCTCGCGCTGATCCTGGTCCGGCGCGCGCAGGCGCTCGGCGGGGCGCAGACGCAGGGGCACCTCGGACGGACGGACGACGCCTTCGTCGACTTCGAACGGGCCGCGACGATCGCCCGCGCCCTGATCGCCGAGGGGGTCGAGACCGAGCTCGACCCGCGGCTCGCGCTGCTGAACGTCCTCGGCCGGCACGGCAGCGCGCTGCTGCGCGTGCGCCGCGACGACGACGCGAAGCGGGTCGCCACCGAGGCGCGCGCGCTGGCGGACGCGGTCCTCGCCGAGGAGCCGGAGAACGTCTACGCGTTCGAGGCGGGGATCACCGCCCGCGGCCACCTCGCGCGGATCGCCGGGTACGCCGGCGACCAGGAGGCGGCGCTCGCCGGGCTGGAGGAGAACGCGCGGCTCGTGGCGGAGCGGCTGGAGGCCGCGCCGGACGACCCGCTCCGGCTGCAGCGCGCGGGCGGCAGCCGGGCGATGGTCGGCGGCGCGCTCGAGCGGATGCAGCGGTACGAGGAGGCGGCGGCGGCGTACGGCGCGGGGGCCGACCTCCTCTCCCGCGCGGCCGCCCTCCGGCCGGAGAGCGTCATGTTCTTCTCCGAGCTGGCGCAGGCGCTGAACGCCCGGGCGCGGGCGCTCCACCACGCCGGGGACGCCGAGGGCGCCGACGCCGTGTCGACGGAGGCGCTGCGGCTCTACCGGGGGCTCGCGGCGGACGAGCCGGAGAACGTGCTGTTCCGGCGGCGCGTCGCCGAGGGGCTCCTGCTGCGGGCGCAGAACCAGACCCGCCGGACGCGCGGGGGCGCGATGACCCCGTCCGAGGCGATCCCGTACCTCGAGGAGGCGGAGGCGGCGTTCGTGGAGGGGCTCGCGATCCTCGACGCCATGATCGAGGCGGGCCTGGCGCGCCCGGAGGCGTGGATCGACGCGAACCGGGAGACGCTCGCCGAGACCCGGGCCGACCTCGACGCGGCCCGCGGCGCGGTCGCGGAGTGAGCGCCGCTTCGGCGCCGATCGGGATCGGTCAGCGGGGCGCGCGGCGTCGGAGCTCGTCCCGGAGCGCGGCGGCCGCCGCGTCGTCCTCGGGGAGCGACTCGAGCGCGCGCGCCGCGGCGTCCCGCTCCCCGCGGAGGAGGAGCACCGCCGCGAGGACGAGCCGCGCGTCCGCGTCGTCCGGCCGCTGGCGGACGTGCGCGCGGAGCGAGGCGAGGTGGTCGTCGAGGTCCCGCGGATCGACGTACAACGCGGCGAGGTCCGGCCCGGCCGCCGGCCACGACGGGAGGAGGTCGAGCGCCCGCCGGAGCG
>JBICIB010000016.1:0-8131 GCA_043101415.1 Planctomycetota bacterium JB042
TTCGATGGCGTGCTCGAAACGTTGGTCGCCCTGGCGGGCGACCTCGCGACTCGCGCGCTCGTCTGGAAGAGCCGACCGACGCGTCTCGAGCTCTCCTTCAACAACCTCTGCAACCTCAAGTGCATCATGTGCGCCAAGTCGGACGACGAGCCGAACTGGCTGCTCGACAAGGACGTCGGGATCAAGTTCCTCGACGACGTCCTGCCGTGGGTGCTGCACTGGACGCCGTCCGCCAACTCCGAGCCGCTCCTGAACGACGTCAACCTCCTGGTCGACATGGCGCAGAAGCACACGGCCTGGATGCACCTGATCTCCAACGGCACGCTCCTGACGCCCGAGCGGTACGAGAAGGTGCGCGAGCGGCTCCACAAGCTCTGGATCTCGATCGACGCCGCGACGAAGGAGACCTTCGAGAAGATCCGCGTCCCCGCCAAGTGGGACCCGGTGATGAAGAACATCCGCGCCGTCCTCCCGCGCGCCCTCGAGGACGGCGTCGAGGTGACGTTCAACTTCGTCCTGATGTCGAACAACTGGCACGAGGCCGCGGACTACGTCGCCCTCGTCGCCGACCTCGGCGGGAAGGCCGCGAACATCCAGGAGCTCCTCCCGAACTCCACGCAGTACGAACAGCTCGTCTGGGAGGACAAGGTCGACGAGGCGGACGTCGCCGCCGTCCTCGAGCGCGCCAAGGAGGTCGCCGCCGAGCGGAAGGTCGACCTGAAGCTCGAGCTCCGCCCCCCGTTCCAGGGGTTCTACGGCCACAACCCGCCCACCGAGGCGTTCAAGGCCCCGCTCGCCGAACTCCGGATGCGCCACTCCGACGCGATCTCCCGCGCCCACCCCTCCTTCTGCTCCATGGCGACCACCTACCTCAAGGTGAACCCCGAGGGCGGCGTCTACCCCTGCTGCCGCGGCCCCGAGGAGCTCCGCATGGGCGACGCCAAGACCCAGTCGTTCGAGGAGATCTGGAACGGCGAGAAGTACCGGGAGTTCCGCCGCCGCATGTTCGAGCGCGACTATCCGGACGTCTGCAAGAGCTGCTACGTGCTCGTCGGGAACCCGGCGTACATCGCGATGGAGGAGGAGGAGCAGGGGAGAGCAGGGGAGAGCACGGGAGAGCAGGAGAGAGCGCGCTGACGCGGAGGTCTCGCGACGGCCACGGCACTCCGCGCCCGCGCCCTCTCCCCTGCTCCCTACTCTTCCAGCTCGTCCGCCAGTCTCCCGAGCGCCCGGTGGAGCTGGACTCTCGCGGCGCCGGCGCTCTTCTTCAGGCGTTCCCCGATCTCGGCGTGCGACATGCCGCAGACGCGCGCCAGCACGATGATCTCCCGGTCGCCCTCGCTCAGCGCGTCGAACGCCGCCTCGACCCGCGCCAGCTCTTCGCGCGCCATCGCGTGCCGGCTCGGCGTGGCGACGCTCCGGTAGGCGTCGAGGAGACACTCGTCGCTCTCCTCGTCGGCCGGGAGGAGCGGGACCTCGCGCGCCGCGGCCCGCTTCTCGGCCCTCCAGTACTCGGCGCGCTTCTGGATCTTCCGGAGCGCCGTCGTGTAGAGCCAGTAGCGGAACCCCGCCTCTCCGCCGTGCTCGAAACGATCGAGGTTCTGCAGCACCTCCCGGCACGCCGACTGGGCGAGGTCGCTCGCCGACTCCCTCGTCCGGACCAGGCGGCCGGACCGGAGCCGGACGAACGCCCGGAGCCCGGGGAGGAAGCGCGACAGCAGCGCGTCGACCGCCTCCGGATCCCCCGCCTCCGCCCGCCGGTAGAGCGCGTCGAAGCCGTCGTCCATTCGCCGGATGATACCGGAGGGGAGGAGGGCGGGGCGGAGGAGGCCGCGAGAGCCGGATCGCCCGACCCCTCTCCCGTAACATCGGGCCCGAGGACCGGCTTCCCTTCCCCCGGAGGATCGCTCCCCTGTCGACCCCGCCCCCGCCCCTCCCGCTCTCCGAGCTGGTCGCGCTCGCGCTCGACCGCATGGAGTCGAACGGCCCGGCCGGGCTCGACGCGGTCTGCCGGGAGCACCCGGAACAGGCGGACCGGCTGCGGCGTCGGGTCGAGCGGCTGCGGGACCTCGGGCTGCTCGACGGGGAGCCGATCGCCGAGGTCGACCTCGAGGCCGAGCTCCCGGAACGGCTCGGCGAGTTCCGCCCGCTCGAGGTGATCGGCGGCGGCGGCATGGGACTGGTCGTGCGGGCGGTGCAGGAGAGCCTCGGCCGCGAGGTCGCGCTGAAGATCGTCCGGCCGGACCAGCTCCTCTTCCCCGGCACGCGCGAGCGGTTCGCGCGCGAGGTCGAGACCGTCTCGCGCCTGAAGCACCCGGGGATCGTGCCGGTCCACGGCGTGTTCGAGGACGGCGGCGTCCCGTTCTTCGCCATGGAGCTGGTCGAGGGGGCGACGCTCGCCGACGTGCTCGCCCGCCTCGCGTCCGGCGACGACGCGCGGCCGGAGACGCTCGACGGGCGGGCGCTGGCGCGGGCGGTCGCCGAGGCGTCCGGCGCCGGACCGATCGCCGAGGCGTCCGCGCCGGCCTGGACGTTCCGCGGGTCGTACGTCGACGCCTGTCTCCGGATCGTCCGGCAGGTCGCCGACGCGCTCGCGTACGCCCACGCCAACGGAGTCGTCCACCGCGACGTCAAGCCGTCGAACGTCATGGTGACGCCGGACGGGCGGGCGATGCTCCTCGACTTCGGGCTCTCCCGCCCCGAGCGCGCGCCGAGGCTCACCCGCACCGGGTCGAAGCTCGGCTCGCTCGAGACCATGGCCCCCGAGCAGGTCCGCGGCGAGACGTCCGCGATCGGGCCGAGGACGGACGTCTACGCGCTCGGCGTCACGCTGTACGAACTGCTGACCTGCCGCCGCCCGTTCGCGGCGGGCAGCGAGCCCCAGGTGACGGCGCGGATCCTCGAGGGACGCCCGGTCCCGCCGCGCACCCGGAACCCGGCCGTGTCGTTCGAGGCGGAGACGGTCTGCCTGACCGCCATGGAGCTCGACGCGGCGCGGCGGTACGTCTCCGCCGAGGCGTTCGCCCGCGACGTCGACAACGTGCTGCAGCGCCGGCCGATCGAGGCCCGCCGCGTCTCCCGTTGGCTCCGCCTGCGGCGATTCGTCGAGCGCCGGCCCGGGGAGGCGGCGGCGGCGGCGCTCCTCGCGCTGGTCGTCGTCGGCGGCCCCCTCGCGTACGCCTGGATGAAGGCCCGGGCGCTCGAGGAGCTGGCCTCGAGGCAGGCCCGGGCCGAGCGAAACTTCGGGCTCGCCCTCGAGGCGGTCGACACGATGCTCACCCGGGTCGGGGACGAGACGCTCCGGTTCGTGCCCGAGATGGACGAGGTCCGTCGCGGCCTGCTGGAGGACGCGCTCGCGTTCTACCGCCAGTTCACCGAGGACGCGGGCGAGGAGTTCGCCGTCCGGTCCGAGGCGGCCCGCCTCCGGGTGCGGGTCGGGCAGGTGCGGTCGAGCCTCGGCGAGCTCGACGCGGCCGAGCGGGCGACCCGGACGGCGATCGCGGAGCTCGAGGAGCTGGTGCGGACGCGGCCGGACGACGGCACGACGCGCCGCGCGCTCGCGGAGGCGTACGGACAGCTCGGCGGACAGCTCGCGGAGACCGGCCGCACCGACGAGGCGGCCGCGGCGGCGGAGGCCGGCCTCGCCCGGCTCCGGGCCGCGCCGGGGCCGCCCTCCCCCGAGGACCGCCTGGTCGAGAGCAAGCTCGTCCACGTGCGGGGGAACTGGAACTTCGCTCGGACGGACGTCGCGCTCGCCTCGTTCCGGGAAGCCCTCGCGATCGCGGACGAGCTCCGGGCCGAGGACCCGGAGAACGTCGAGGTCCGCGTCCGGACGGCCCTCAGCGCGATCATGCTCGGCACGCTCCTGGCGCGCGTCGGCGAGGTCGGCGAAGCGGCCGAACACTCCCGCCGCTCGGTCGCGCTGCTCGAGGGCCTGGTGGCCGACGACCCGGGGGACCGCCGCCACGCGCGCACGCTCGCCGGGACCCTCTACAACCTCTCGGGTCTCCTCCTCGAGAGCGCCCCGGAGGAGGCGGAGGAGCAGTGCGAACGCGCGCTCGAGATCTGGCGGGAGGAGCGACGGCGTCATCCGTCGGCGCCCCGGTTCCTGGTCGAGGTGGCGACCGTGTCGGACCGGCTCGCATGGCTCGAGCACCAGCGAGGCCGGAACGAGGACGCGATCCGGCGGCTGCTCGACACGGCCGAACTCCTGCGCGCGTTCGTGGCCGAGCACCCGCGCCTGGTCGACGGACGGGTGCAGCTCGGCATCGCGCTCAACTCCACCTCCGTCCAGCTCCGCCGGCTCGGCCGCGAGGAGGAGGCGCTCCGCGTCGCCGACGACGGGGCGGACGTCCTGAGTTCGCTGATCGAGGAGGTCGGTCCGAGCGTCGAGGCGCTCCACCACCTCGGCGGCCTGCACCACAACGCGGGACGAGCGCTCTCCGACCTCGGCGACGTCGACGGCGCCTCCGCCCGCTTCGAACGCGCGATCGACGCCTCGACGCGCGCCCTCGAGCTCGAGCCGTCGTTCGCCGTCGCGCGCCTCTACCTGAGGAACCACCACTGGATGCTCGCGGAGTCGAGGATCACGGCCGGGGACCCGGCGGGCGCCGCCGCCGCGGCCGAGCGCCTGCCCGAGTGCGCGGAGGACGGCCCCGAGGAGTGGCGCCGCGCGGCCGGCTTCGTCGCGCGCGCGGCCTGGCTGGCCGGGGGCGGCGAGGCGTCCGCCGCGTACGACCGCCGCGCGCTCGAACTCCTCCACGAGGCGGCGGAGCACGGCTGGGCCGACGTCGACGACCTCGTCGGCTGCGCCGCCTTCGCACGCGTCCGAAGGCTCGAGGCCTATCCGGCGCTCCTCGATCGAATCACCGCCCCCTGACCCGCGTCCGCCGCGTCGGCGTCTCCCCTTCCCCGCTCGTCGGCGCATCCCTACGCTGGACCGGCCGTCCGCCCGCGCCCGAGGACCGACCGATGACCGACCGCCGCGCCTTCCTGAAGGGGTCCGCCGCCGCCGCGGCCCTCCTCGCCTCGCACCGCTACGTCCACGCCCGCGGCTCCGACGCGCTGAAGGTCGGCGTGATCGGGTGCGGCGGCCGCGGCAGCGGCGCGGCGGCGAACTGCGTCGAGTCGTCGGACGGCGTGGTGATCCACGCCATGGGCGACCTGTTCCGGGACCGCGTCGACGCCTCGCGCGCCCACCTCGAGTTCCTCGGCGACGCCCTCGACGTCCCGGACGAGCGGGTGTTCGTCGGCTGGGACGCGGTCGACCGCGTCCTCGCGTCCGACGTCGACCTCGTCGTCCTCGCGACCCCGCCCCACTTCCGGCCCGAGCACCTCGAGAAGGCGGTCGCCGCCGGGAAGCACGTCTTCATGGAGAAGCCGGTCGCGGTCGACCCGGCCGGAGTCCGGCGGGTGATCGAGGCCGCACGGGCGGCGAAGGAGGCGGGGCTCGGCATCGTGGCCGGCACCCAGCGGCGCCACCAGGCGCAGTACCTCGAGTCGATGCGCCGGATCCACGACGGCGCGATCGGCGAGATCGTCGGCGGCTCGTGCCACTGGGACCAGGGCGGCCTCTGGGTGAAGCAGAAGCAGGACGGCTGGACCGACATGGAGTGGCAGGTCCGGAACTGGCTCTACTTCACCTGGCTCTCCGGCGACCACATCGTCGAGCAGCACATCCACAACCTCGACGTCATGAACTGGGCGATCGGGTCCCCGCCCCTCCGCGCGATCGGGTACGGCGGGCGGCAGGTCCGGACCGCGCCGGAGTACGGCGAGATCTTCGACCACCACGTCGTCCGCTACGAGTACCCGGGCGGGATCTGGGTCACGAGCACCTGCCGCCAGATCGACGGCTGCCAGTCGAACGTGTCGGAGCATCTCGTCGGGACGAAGGGGACGGCGAACCCGGGCGGCCATCTCCGCGGCCCGACCGAGTGGAGGTTCGAGGGGGAGGCGTCGAACCCGTACGTCCAGGAGCACACCGACCTCATCGCGTCGATTCGCGCCGGCGAGCCCTTGAACGAGGGGCGCCGCGTCGCCGAGAGCACGCTCACCGCGATCATGGGACGGATGTCGTCGTACACCGGCAAGGAGGTGACGTGGGACTTCGCGATGCGCTCCGAGCTCGACCTCACGCCGCCCGCGTACGCGTTCGGCGACGCCCCCGCCCCGCAGGTCGCGGTCCCCGGCCGGACCCCGCTCGTCTGATCCGACCCATCCGAGAAGGAGCCGACCGATGAACCGACGTGACGCCCTCCGCGCCGGCGGAGCCGCGGCCGCCGCCGCGTTCCTCGCCCCGCGCGCCGCCGCGCAGGACGACGACGGAGCGTCCGCGAACCCGCCGTTCTCGATGAAGTACGCCCCTCACCTCGGGATGTTCCGACACCTCGCCGGCGACGACCCGCTCGACCAGATCCGCTTCATGCACGACGTCGGCTTCCGCGCCTTCGAGGACAACGGCATGCGGAACCGCCCCGTCGAGCTGCAGAAGAGGATCGGCGACCTCCTCGAGAAGCTCGGGATGACGATGGGCGTCTTCGTCGGCCACTCGCAGCTGTTCGGCACGAACGGCTTCGCGACCGGCGACGGGGAGACGCGCGAGCGGTTCGTGAACGACATGAAGGACGCGGTCGAGATCGCGAAGCGCGTCCGCGCGACCTGGATGACGGTCGTCCCCGGCGAGCGGACGCCGCGCCTCGAGCTCGACTACCAGACCGCGCACCTCGTCGAGACGCTGAAGCGGGGCGCCGCCGTCCTCGAGCCGGCCGGGCTGGTGATGGTGCTCGAGCCGCTCAACCCGTGGGTGAACCACCCGAACATGCTCCTCGCGAAGGTCCCGCACGCCTATCTCGTCTGCAAGGCGGTCGCGAGCCCGGCGTGCAAGATCCTGTTCGACATGTACCACCAGCAGATCACCGAGGGGAACATCCTCGGAAACGTCGACCACGCGTGGGACGAGATCGCCTACTTCCAGATCGGCGACCACCCCGGCCGGAACGAGCCGACGACCGGCGAGATGAACTACCGGAACATCTTCCGCCGCCTCGCCGACAAGGGGTACGACGGCGTGCTCGGGATGGAGCACGGGAACAGCCGCGGCGGCGCGGAGGGAGAGCAGGCGGTGATCGAGGCGTATCGCGTCTCCGACGGGTGAGGCCGCTGCGCTGCGCGGCTTGGAACGCGTTCGGGAACGTCTGCGCGTTCGCTACGGCGGCGGCCGGAGGAGGGACGAGCTCTCCGACCCGCTCACGTCCTCGCGCGTTGCGTCCGGTGTGGTCTCCGCGAAGGGACGAGTCGCGCTGCGGGGTCGCTCTCGGAGCCTCATCCCTCCTCCGGCCCCGCCTCGCCCGCTCCGGACTTCCTCACCCCCTTCCTGGGTAGGAAGGGGGGAGTCCGGTAAGGACCCATGGGATGGGTGAGCCCCGAGGCCCGGCGTCGATGCCGGCCCTCCGCGTCAGCGCGCTCTCCCCTGCTCTCCCTTGCTCTCCCCTGCTCTCCCCTGCTCTCCCACCCCGCGCTCCTTCGCCTGCGCCACCAGCTTCGCCGCTTCCTCGTCGCTGAGGCGTTCCGCTTCGTCGACGAGCATGACGGGGATGCCGTCCTCGATCCGGTACTTCAGTTTCGAGGTCGGGCAGAAGAGGAACTGCTCCTCCTCGAAGTAGACGAGGGGCGCCTTCGATTCGGGGCAGGCGAGGATGTCGAGCAGCTCCTGGTCGAGCGCCATGAGGGGGCCTCCGGGGGATCTGGCGAGACGTTGCCCGGGCGGGGCTTCCTTGTCAACCGTCGCGGGTCGGGGTCACGCGAGGAACGGGAGCGGGCGCGCGCGGCCGACGACGGGGGCGGCGGAGCGTTCGAACCAGCGTTCGACGACGGTGGCGTGCACCCGGCGGACGTCGACGGGGACCGGGAGGTCGCCGTTCTCGTCGAGCGCCGCGAGGTCGGGGCGGACGCCGTGGAAGCCGCCGCGGAGGTGGCGCGGCGCGCCGAGGACGAGGACGGGGCCGGCGGTCCCGTGGTCGGTGCCGCCGCCGACGTTCGGAGCGGGCCGCCGGCCGAACTCCGAGCGGCAGACGACGAGCGTCCGCTCGAGGGCGCCGTCCGCTTCGAGCCGCCGGAGGAACCGGTCGAG
>JBICIB010000017.1:0-2985 GCA_043101415.1 Planctomycetota bacterium JB042
GCGTCGACCTCCTCGTACGAGGTCTGCTCGGGCGTGCCGGAGTAGGCGATCCGCGGCGCATCGTCCCCGGCCGAGAAGACGCGCGTCCCGTGCCAGTGGCCGAGCGCCAGGTAGTCGAACCCGCAGCGGTCGACGTGCGCCGGGTCGAGCGGCAGCTTGACGTCGACCTCGTGCCCCCCGAACGTCACCGACGTCAGGTGGCCGTGGGCGATGGCGACGTGGACGCCGGGCCGGTCGGCGACGACCTCGGCCGCCGCGAGCGGATCGGTCCGGGCGTGCTTCGAGCGGACCGGGAACGGCCAGAGCGTGACGTCGAGTCCGTCGAGCGCCACCGGCCCCTCCGCGGAGAGGACCCGGAGGTTCGGGAGGTTCCGGAGCGCGGCGCGGTTCCAGATCGCGCCCGGGCCGGGGAGGTCGTGGTTGCCGGGGACGACGTGGACGTCGAGCCTCGGGAACGCGCGGATCCGCCGCGCCACCTCCTCGACCTGGGTCTGGTCGACGCCGTGGTGCTCGAACAGGTCGCCCGCCGCGACCACGAACGCGCACTCCCGTTCGGCCGCGACCTCGAGGAGGCGCTCGACCGCCTCGAGCCGCTTCTTCCGGACCTCGGGCGCCGCCCGGCCGAGGCCGCCGCCGCGCATGCCGATCTGCCAGTCGGAGGTGTGGAGGAACCGGACCATCGAACCGATCGTAGCGACGCCGGCGCGGAGCGCGCGTCACGAGCCGCGCTTCGAGCGCCGGGAGCGGCGGCTCGCGGGCCCCTTCTCTCGAGTCCCCGAGTCTTGGTCGACGACTTCCTCGTCAGCCGTCGTCGGAGCCCGCTCCCGCCGCCACCCACTCCGGGTACGCGTTCCTCACCTTCTCGGCCTTCGGGATCGACCACGCCCGGACGTAGCCGTGTCGCGGATGGAGGCGGGCGAAGTCCTGGTGGTAAGCCTCGGCGGGGAAGAACCGGTCGAGCGGCTCGAGGGTCGTCGCGATCGCCCGGTCGAAGACGGAGGCGGCGTCGAGCTGTTCGACGTACGCCGCCGCGATCCGGCGCTGCTCGTCGTCCGCGAAGAAGATCGCGCTCCGGTACTGGCGTCCGACGTCCGGCCCCTGCCGGTCCTTCTCGGTCGGGTCGTGCGCGGTGAAGAAGACGCGCAGGAGCTCGCCGAGCGTCCGGACCGACGGGTCGTACGTCACCTCGATCGCCTCGGCGTGGTCGGTCTCCCCCGCCCCGACGATCTCGTAGACCGCGTTCGCCGCCGTGCCGCCGGCGTACCCCGAGACGACGTCGGTCACGCCGACGATCTGCTCGAGCGCCGCCTCGGTGCACCAGAAGCACCCGCCGGCGAGCACGACCTTCGCCTCGCCCGGGCGCTCCGCCCGCGCGACGTCGACCTCGGGGAGGGGCAGCGGGTGCGGGGCCCCGTCGCCGCCCGAGCCGTCCGTCGGCGAGCAGGCGGCGGCGAGCAGGGCGGCGAGCGGGGCGAGGGCGGGGAGGCGCATGACGGGGGGCTCCGGACGATCGGGCGGCCTCCCCACCGTACCGTGCGGGTGGCGCGTCCAAGGCACTCGAGCCCGCGCGCCCGGGCCGCGTCGCGGACCCCGAGTCGCTCCTCGAACCTCGCACGAGTCGTCCAAACGGGGATCCGCTGTCCACGGCGAGACGTGGTCGTCACCGACGAGCGAGGAGTTCGTCTCCCCCTCGATGGAGTCGAACCCCCACGACCGGTTCGCGCGGCGCGCGTTCGCCGACCTCGACGTGATGCGGGCGCACCTGCGCGGGTTCCTGCCGCCGGCGGTGACGGCGAGGCTCGACCTCGACCGGCTGCGCCGCGAGCCGGACGTCCACCTCGACTCCGAGCTGCGCGTCGCCGCCCTCGCGCATCTCCTCCTCAAGTATGCGCGCGCCGATGACCTGCTGGAGCGCCTCGGGCGCTGGGCCGAGCTGCTGCGCTCCGTGCTCCACGCGCCCTCCGGACTCGACGCCCTCCGGACTCTGCTATCGTACGTGTTCGCGGTGCGCGGGACGGACACGGAGCAGGTGTTGGCCAGGACCCTCCTGCCCCACCTCGACGCCCGCGACCAGGAGACGGTGATGAGCGATTTCAAGTCGTACGCAGACGTGCTCCGCGAGGAGGGGATGGCGAAGGGGCATCAGGAGGGCCGACGACGCGAAGCCGCCGACAAGCTCCTGCGCCTCCTCCGCCGCCGCTTCGACGTCCCGGACGCGATCGCCGCCCGGATCGACGCCGCGCCGGTCGAAGATCTCGACCTCTGGTTCGACCGCGCCCTCGACGCGGAGCGGCTCGAAGACGTCCTCGGGAGGTAGGGAGGCGGGCGGGAGGCGGGAGGCGATCCCGCGGTGCGACAGTCGGAGAGGAGGCCGATGGACGTTCGCGCGCTCGTCAGGGAGAGCCTGATCCGCCTGCAGGCGCTGAGCGAGGGGCACCGCGCCGCGTGGGGGCTCGGGGAGGCGCGGCGATGGGACTTCGACCAGGCGGACGGGATCCTCCGGTTCACGTTCGACGACGGGAAGGTGGTCGAGGCCGCGGCGCAGATCGTCGGGAGCCACGTCCCGACCAGACGGAACTGGCTCTGGGCCTGGGCGAACGATTCGATCGAGGCGCCGCTCGCCGAGCACGCGCGGCTCGTCCGGGCGTTCGGGGAGGAGCACGGCATCCGGGAGTTCTGTCGGGCGAACGTGGAGTGCTCCGAGAAGGCGGCGTGGCGCCTCACGGCGGTCGCGCTGCGGCTCGCGGGTGCGCAGGGCGCCTATCGCGGGCCGGCCGGTACGTCGAACATCTTCTTGACCTGCGGCCCGCCGCGGATGGTCGCCGTGGTCGACGCCGCCGTGGAGGAGAGCGACCTGTCGCTCCCGGACGAGGGGATCGCGGACGCGGGCGTCGTGGACCGGGTGCGCGCGCTCCACGGGGCGCTCTTCGCGCTCGATCGCCGGTACGGCGAGACGCCGTCACAGGAACGCGGAGAGGCGATGCG
>JBICIB010000018.1:0-4161 GCA_043101415.1 Planctomycetota bacterium JB042
TCGGCCGGCTTCTCGGCCGGCCACCGCGGCTCGCGGAAGAGCGGGACGATCTCCCGGTCGGGCCGCCGCCGCGCCGCCTGCACCTCGCGCCGCTTCTCGACCCAGGCCGGGAACTCGTCGAGAAGGTCGTTGATCGCGAGCACGTCCGCGATCCCCGCCCGCGAGACCCGCGCGCGCCCGAGCTTGGCGCCGTAGCGCGTCCGGAGCGCGGCCAGCGGCCCCGAGCGGAGCCCCGCGCCGTCGCCGAGCGACCAGCCCCGCTCGTTCACGGCGAACATGTACTTCGTGCGGCGGAGCATCAGCAGGAGCGCCGCCGGCAGCGCGCGCCGGAGGTTCTCGTCGTCGTAGTTCTTGAAGAGGGTGAGGAGCGGGTTCCGGACCTGGAGGCGCCGCAGCCGGTGGACGTCGACCCGCCGCGACGTCGCCGAATGGTGGTGGTACGCGATCGAGCTCGGGACGTACCGGACCGTCTCCCCGCGGACCCACAGCCGCCACCCGAGGTCGACGTCCTCGTAGTACGCGAAGAACCCCTCGTCGAAGCCGCCCGCCTCGAGGAACAGCTCGCGGTCGATCGCCATCGCCCCGCCGCACGCGAAGAGCGTGTCCGCCGGCTCGTCCCACGCCGCGAGGTCCGGGTCGTCGAGGCCGAGCTGGATGCCGATGCCGTGGAAGTTCATCCCCCCGCCGGCGTAGTTCACCCGCTTCCCGTCCCACGACAGGATCTTCGACGCGGCGCACCGGACGTCGCCGTCGAGCGCGCCGACGAGCTCGCGGAGCCAGGCCCCGTCGACCCGCATGTCGTTGTTCAGGAAGACGACGACCGGCGCGGACGCGGCGCGCGCCCCGGCGTTGCACGCCCGCGCGAACCCCTCGTTCCGCGCGTTCTCGATCGTGCGGACCTCGGGGAACCGGCGGCGCATCAGCGCGCACGAACCGTCCTCCGACCCGTTGTCGACCAGGATCGCCTCGACCCGCCCCGGGTAGTCGAGCGCGGCGAGCGAGGTGAAGCAGCGTTCGAGGTGGTGGCGGCCGTTCCAGTTCGGGACGACGACCGCGACGTCTTGGAGCGGCGAGTGGGCGTTCACGGCGCGCATGGTAGCAGCCCGTCCCCGAAGTCACGCGCGACCACGAACGGCCGTCACGCGCCGCGGGAGAACGGCGTCCGCTCGAGACGGACCTCCGCGACCCGCAGGAACGCCGCGTCCGTTCCCCGGGGGTCGGCGTTCCGGAGTTCGATCCGCGTCGCCCCCTCCTCCAGCCGGATCGGCACGCGCCAGGTCGTGGTCCGCGCCGCGTCGCGAAGCGGCCCCGCCGGCCCGAGGTCCGCGATCCGCCGTCCGTTCCGCCGCACCTCGCCCCCCTGCTCCGCGTCCGACGGCTCGTGCCGGAGCACCACGACGAGGTCGACCGCCACCGTCGACTCGACCTCGACGTCGAGCGCCCAGCGCGCGCGACCGGACGGCGACGGGCCGAGGACGATCGCGTCCCCCTCCCGCCGCACCTCCCCCTCGGTCCGCGTCGGCGCCTGGAGGTCGAGGGTCCGCAGGACGGCGTCGGCCCGCGCCAGACCGATCGCCTGCCGGTACCGCATCTCCATCTCCGCGGCGTTCGAGGCGGTCGTCTTCACCGGCGGCGCGGCGGCGGCGAGACGTCCCGCGAGGCCGTCGTCGTCGAGGAACCGCTGCAGGACCCGCGCCAGCGCGAGGTCGTCCCCCGGCGGGAAGCGGAGCCCCCCCGCCTCCTCTTCGACCAGGTCCCGCATCCCGCCGTGGTCCGACACCACGACCGGCACGCGGGCCTGGAACGCCTCGTGGATCGTGAGCGGGGAGTTCTCGAACCAGACCGACGGGACGACCAGGACGTCGATCCCCGACAGGACCTCGCCGATCGCGTCCGGGGCGAACGGGCCGTGGAAGGTCAGCCCCGGCCGCCGCACCGCGCGCTCGACCTCCCGCCTCGTCGCCCGGAACTCGTCCCGCGAGCGGTCGTCGCCGAAGACGTGCAGCTCGGCGCGCGGGTCGGTGATTCGCTGGAACGCGCGCGCGAGGACGTCGAGCCCCTTGTACCAGACGAGCGAGCCGACGAACCCGATCCGCAGCCGCCCCGGCGCCGGCCGACGCTCGTACCGCGCGAGCCATCCGGTCTCCATCCCGTAGTCCGAGACGACGAGCCGCGCCGCGGGGAACCCGGCCTCGACCATCTTCCGCTTCAGGAACGGCGACGGGCAGAGGACGAAGTCGGCCGCGGCGAGCTCGGCGTTCATCGTCTCCGGGCGGAGCGCCAGCCAGAAGACGTTCGAGACGTGCTTCCAGAACTCGTCCGGCTCGGCGGGGAGGCGCTTCGCGAGCCGCCGCGCGAACCACGCGATCGGACGTCTCAGCGGCCGCGAGACCGCGCGCGCGAAGTCGATCCACCCCGGGCGCTTCGCGATGCACGCCGCGCAGCCGAGGATCGGCGGCTTCCCCTCGCAGCGCGTCCGGTCCGGGCGGACGAGCTGGACCCGCGCGCAGCGGAACCAGAAGTCGTTCAGGGTCACGACGGTCGCCACGCCGTGGTCGCGGCAGATCCGGGGGAGCGCGGCGGAGAGGTGGATCAGGTGCTCGAAGTGGACGACGTCCGGGCGCTCCCGCTCGAGGATCGTGCGGAAGTGGTCCTCGATCGGGCGGCAGTGGTACGTCTCGCGGATGCTCGGGTAGTCGAGGTGGTTCACGATCCGCCAGGTCCGGAACCCCGACGCCTCCCCCTCGTGCAGCGAGTGGTCCGGGAGCTCCGGGTCGCCGGTCCGGTGGACGACGACGACCTCGTGCCCGCGCGCGGCGAGCGCCCGCGCCAGCGCCAGCGTCAGGACCTCCGTCCCCGCCACGCTCTCCGGCGGGAAGCCGTGGACGACGAGGAGGACCTTCAGCCGCCCCTCCGGCACGAGCGCCGGCGCGCGCAGCCGATCCTCGGTCAGCCCGCCCTCGTACGCCCCCTGGAACTCGAGGAAGTGGAAGCGGTACGAGAGGAGCGACAGCTTCCACCGCTCGAGGGTCGGCACGCCCTCCTCCCGCAGGAACGCCCGGTCCTCCGCCGCCGCCCGCCGGGTCATCGTCCAGACGTCGGGCCAGCGCGCGACGCAGATCCGGTCGAGGTAGGCGCGGTTCACCCAGCCGTCGATCCGGGTCCGCGACCGGAGCGTGCGGGCGTCGTACTCGTGCGAGTGGACGACCGGCGCGTCCGGGTCGAACACGATCGTGTGGCCGGCCTCGATCGCCCCCTTCCCCCACAGGAGGTCCTCGCCGAACTGCAGGCGCGGGTACGGCAGCTTCCGCCAGACGTCCCGCCGCAGGCAGGAGGCGACGTCGTTGAAGTTGCAGAAGATCCGCCGCTGGAGCGGGTCGAGCGCGTCGTACTCCGCCCGGTCGAGGATCCGGCGCTCCTCCCGCTCGGTCCGGAAGTTCAGGTCGCCCCGGACGCCTCGCTTCACCAGCGGCCCCGCGGTCGGCCGCGGCACGACGCGGGAGAACGCGCCGGCGACCCGCTCGTCGTCGAGGTTC
This sequence comes from Planctomycetota bacterium JB042, assembly GCA_043101415.1. Lineage (GTDB taxonomy): Bacteria > Planctomycetota > B15-G4 > B15-G4 > JADJEK01 > JAUIEL01. The sequence goes on from JBICIB010000018.1 coordinate 3,537, forward strand.
CCGACGAGCGTCCGGAGCCAGTCGTTCCGCTCCGGGTACGCGTCCTGGACCAGGAAGACGATCCGGTCGCCGTCGGTCGCGAGCGCCCCGAGGTTCCGGGTGTCGCCGTGGTCGAACTCGCTCTGCGGGATCACCAGCAGCCGGACCGGGTAGCGGGCGATCACCTCGCGCGTCCGGTCGGTCGACGACGAGTCGATGCAGAGGACGTCGAACGGGAAGTCGACCTCCTGCCGGAAGATCCCGTCGAGGCACTCGCCGACCTCGTCCTCGCCGTTCCAGGTCGGGATGACGATCGAGACCTTCACCGCCCCCCTCCCGCGACCGATCCCCACCACTGCCCGAACACCTGCCCGGCCCGGAGGAGCGGGGAGCGCCAGAACGCGCCGAGCTCCCCCGCCGCGCGGAGGGCGCGCCAGTCCTCGCGGACCTCGTACGCGATCCCCCGCGCCACGTCGACCGGCGTCCGGCGGATCCGCTCGCCGTACCGCTCCCGCGCCCAGCGCGCGTCGTCGCGGTACCGCCGGAACGCGGAGAGCGGCCCGTACTCGTGCGCGTGGCGGACGACGGCGCGCGGCTCGAACACGAGGCGGTGGCCGGCCGCGAGGACCTGCTCGGCGAACGCGGC
>JBICIB010000019.1:0-3931 GCA_043101415.1 Planctomycetota bacterium JB042
CGAGGAGGCGAGCCGCCTGCTCGTGGCGATCGAGGTCGAGCGCGAGCTCCGACGCGAGCGTGAGGAGCTCGGCGTGGTCCTTCCCGAGGACGACCGCCCCGTTCAGGGTCTCGAACGCCTCCGCCTTCTCGCCCCGCTCGCTCTGGGCGAGCCCCCGCTCGAACAGCACGTCCTGCATCCGGTGGGGACGCCGCTTGGCGACGTCGTCGAGCAGCTCCTCCGCCGCCTCCCGCTCGCCGCGGCGGTGCAGCACGCGCGCGCAGAGGAGCTGGAGGCCGGCGTCGTCGTCCCCGCCGTCGAGCGCGGTCCTCAGGAGGCTCCAGGTGGCGTCGTCCGCGGCGCCGTCGCGGGCGCGCGCGGCGCCGCGCGCGCCCGCGAGGCGGCGGACCGTCTCCTCGAGCAGCCCCTTCGGCAGGCCGTCCCGCCCGTCGAACTTCCGGAGCGCGAGGATCGCGGCCGGGTCGGCGTCGAGCTGGGCCGCGCTGGCGTCGCGGAGGAAGCGCGCCTCGTCGTTCTCCGCGTCGTACACGAGGGCGGCCTCCGCGCGCGACTTCCCGCGCTTCGCGTCCCCGCCGCGGAACCGGAGCCGCGCGAGGAACGTGTTCGGGAGGGTCTCGTCGACGACCCGGGCCGAGCGGAACCGCTGGCCGAGGATCAGCCGGGCCGCGCCGTCCCGTCCGGAGTCGAGGAGGACCAGTCCGCGGAGCGCGAGGGCGACCTCGTCGTCGCCCCCGGTCGCGGGGTGGGCGTCGATCCGATCGAGCGCGTCGTCGAACTTCCCGTCCCGGCGGAGGGCCTGGATCTCCGCGATCTCCTCCGCCGAGAGCTCCGGCCGGTCTTCGGCGGCCGCGGCCGCGGGGAGGGCGGCGGCGAGGACGAGGGAGAGGGCGACGGCACGGCGAGGGGACATGGCGGCGGCTCCGATCACGGCGCGATCCAGTGGGGAGAGGCGGAATGCGCTCCATCCTACGAACTCTCGACCGCCCCGGCAGCAGAACCTGAGCGGACCGGGCCGGGGGGAGCGCACCCCGGGGGTACGCCGCCCGCGCGGACCGGGTTGAAGCGATCTGCCGGGTCTCTCCTCGATCGGTTCGCGGCGGCGGGGGAGAGGGGATAGGTTCTTGGGGATGGATCTCGAACGACTCCTCCCGCGCCTCACCGTGCTCCACGACCGCATCCGGTCCCGCGTCGGGGCGGCGCTCGCGCGGGGCGCGGCGGCGCGCGGCGACGACCCGTCGGCCGAGGAGGCGCGGGTCGCCGAGGAGGGGGCCGGGGACGTCACCTTCGCGATCGACGTCCCCGCGGAGGAGGAGGTCGACCGGTTCGCGGAGGAGCTCGCGCGGGAGATCCCGCTCGCGGTCGTCTCGGAGGGGACCGGGTTCCGGACGTACGGCCGCGGCGACCCGGCGGGGCGGATCGTGGTCGACCCGATCGACGGCACCAGGAACCTGTCGCACGACATGCGGAGCGGCTGGGTCCTGACCGCGCTCGCCGAGGAGCGCGGCGAGGAGACGTCGCTCCGGCACGTGCGGGCCTGCGTCCAGAGCGAGCTCCCGTGCCTCGACCGGCGGTCGGCGGAGGTGCTGACCGCGGTCCGCGGGGGCGGCGTCCGGCGGGTGCGGAAGGACCTGGGGACCGGCCGGGAGTCGGGCGCGCGGGCGATCGTCGCCCCGGAACGCGTCCCGCTCGACCACGGTTTCTTCGTCTTCTTCAAGTTCTCCCCCGAGGACCGGCGGGCGATCGCGGGGATCGAGGAGGAGTTCCTGCGCCGGCTCTGCGACGAGCGCGGCGCCGACCGGCGGACCCTCTACGACGACCAGTACATCTGCAACGCGGGCCAGCTCCACCTGCTGGCGACGCGCCGGTACCGATTCGTCTGCGACCTGCGCGGCGTGGTCGGGGACGCGCTCGGCGTCCGGAACGTCACCTCGAAACCGTACGACGTCTGCTGCGCCCTGATCGCCGAGGAGGCCGGCTGTCCGCTGGTCCGTCCGGACGGTTCGGCGTTCGACCCCCCGCTCGACGTCGAGCACCGGATCTCGTTCGCGGCGTACGCGAACGAGGCGACGCGGGCCGCGCTCGAGCCGCTGCTGCGGGACGCGCTGGATCGGTTCCTCGCCGCGTCGGGAGGAGGAGGATGAGGGTCTACGCCATCGGCGACGTCCACCTCCCCGGCGGCCCGCGCGCGAAGGGGATGGAGCGGTTCGACCCGGTCTGGACCGACCATCCGCGGGTGATCGCGGAGCGCTGGAACGACTCCGCCCGCGACGACGACGTCCTGCTGATCGTCGGCGACCTCTCCTGGGCGATGACGATCGAGGAGGCGCGCGACGACCTCGCCTGGATCGACGGGCTCCGCGGCACGAAGGTCGTCGTGAAGGGGAACCACGACTTCTGGTGGAAGTCGATCGGCAAGGTCCGCGCCGCGTTCGGGGAGACCGTCCACGCGCTGCAGTACGACCACGTGGTCCTCGGTCCGGTGGCGTTCGTCGGCACGCGCGGCTGGCAGTGCCCGGGCTCGATCGGGTCGGCCGACCTCATGGCGGACGGCGGGGCGGAGGCGGGGACGACCACGTACACCGATCAGGACCGGAAGCTGTACGAGCGCGAGGTCGGCCGGCTGAAGATGGCGTTCGAGCGGCTGGAGAAGAGCGGCGAGGCGTACGACCGGCTCGTCTGCCTGCTCCACTACCCGCCGATGAACCCGGAGCACGAGCCGTCCGGGTTCACCGAGCTGATCGATCGGTTCGGCGTCGACGTCTGCGTCCACGGCCACCTCCACGGCGCGGCCTCGATCGCCACCGCGTTCGAGGGGCGCCGCGGGGCGACCGAGTACCACTGCGTCAGCGCGGACGCGGTCCGGATGGAGCCGCGCCGGCTGCTCGAGGTCGGCGGCGACGCCTCGGGCTGAGCCGCCGCGGGCGCGCGGTCATCCTCCGGCGCGGATCAGGCGGAAGCCGCCGGGGACCGGCATCAGGGTGTCCCGCCACTCGACCCCCTCGAAGTGGTACCGCAGCCGGACCGCCGCGGGCGGGCCGTCGTCCGGGAGGAGCGCGCGGCGGGCGGCGGCGACGTCGCGGCCGGTCTCCATCGGGCCGCCGCGCCCTCTCCGCACGGCGACGTCGAGGCGCTCGCCGTGCCGCTCGACGTCGTCGAGGAGGAGGCGCAGCTCGTCGTCGGTCAGGATCCCTTCGCGGAGCTCGGGGAGTTCGGGGAGCGGTTCCTCGTTCATCGGTTCCTCCTCGGGCGGACCACGACGGCGCGCGTGGGGGCGGGGCAGACGTCGACGCAGTCTCCGCATCCGGTGCAGACGTCGGCGTCGACGACCGGCCGGCCCGCCTCGAGCCGGAGCGCCCCCTCGACCGGACAACGCTCGACGCAGACCGAGCAGACCGTCCCCCGGAAGGCGAGGCATCCCCACGCCATCACCACGGCGACCCCGTCCCCGGCCGCCGGCGCGGCGTCGGCGACCGGCGGCGCGGACGGCAGGAACCGGCCGCGCAGGAGGTCGCGCCGGGAGAGCCTCGGCCCTCCCCTCACGGCTCGTCCGCCTCGGACCAGAACCGCGGTCCGTCGAGGGCGGCGTGCCTCACCTGGTCGAGCGACGCCGAAGGGGCGTGGCACTGCAGGCAGGAAGCGCGTTCCGGGTGGGACGTCCGCATCGGGAAGTCGCCCGCCGGGCCGTGGCACGAGAGGCAGTCCGAGCGCATCCAGGTCGTGTGCGGCAAGACCGGCGGCGCGCCCGGATACGCCCGCGCGCCCTCGAACGGTGCGTCGACTCCCTCGAACGAGCTCGCCGCGAGCACGAACGGGGGGAGCGACGACGACGCCGCCTCGACGTGGCACTGGAGGCAGCTCGCGTACGGCTCGTGCGGGATGCGCGCGGCGACACGATCCCCGACGGCGATCCCCTCGCCGTGGCAGGCGAGGC
>JBICIB010000020.1:0-5007 GCA_043101415.1 Planctomycetota bacterium JB042
CATGGCGCGGCCCAGTCTACCGGCCCGGCGACGGCGCACGCAGCGCCGACGGGCGTCGTCCTCTACAGTCTCCCTCCATGGTGCGCCGCGCGATCGCCTCGGTTCCGTTCGGGCTGCTGCTCTCGGCGCTGACGGCGTGCGGGGAGGGGGACGAGACCGGGCTCTCGGGCGTCTTGGTCGTCGGGGGGCCGGGGCGGAGCGCGGGGCGGTTCGTGACGCCGCGCGGGGTGTCGGTCGACGCGGGCGTGGTGTGGGTGGTCGACCGGTCGGGGCGGGTGCAGACGCTCGATCTCGAGGGGCGGCCGACGGGGGAGCGGGTGCTGGTCGACGGAGTGCGGGGGTTTCCGATCGGGGTGGTCGCGCGGGACGGTGGCGCGGTCGTCTGCGACACGCACGGGTCGCGGCTGCTGCGGCTCGCGCGCGGCGCGGCGTCGGCGGCGCCGGAGGTCGTCGGGACGATCGGCGACGGGTTCGCGGCGCCGCAGCGGGCGGCGTTCGACGCGGCGGGGAGGCTGTTCGTGACGGAGTTCGGGGAGGGGGAGGAGAACCGGGTGCGCGTCTTCGCGCGGGACGGGGAGGAGGTCCGGTCGTTCGGGGGGTTCGGCCACGCGCCGGGGCGGTTCACGCGGCCGATGGGGGTCGTGGTGGTCGGCGACGAGGTGTTCGTGACCGACGTGAGGGACCGGATCGTCGTGTACGGGACGGACGGCGGGTTCCGGCGCGAGTTCGGCGCGAGCGGGGACGGGGTCGGCGCGCTCGACTACCCGTACGGGATCTGCGCGATCGGAGAGGTCCTCTACGTCTGCGAGTACGGCAATCATCGGTTGCAGCGGTTCGACCTCGCGGGGCGGAGCCTCGGCGTGTTCGGCGGGCCGGGGGCGGAGGCCGGTCGGTTCCACGGGCCGTGGGACGTGGCGGCGGACGGCGACGGGCGGCTGTGGGTCTGCGACGCGGGGAACCACCGGCTGGTCGTCGTCGACCCGGCGGCGGTGCGGTGGACCGGAGGCGAGGCGTGAGCCGGAGCGGACGGGGAGCGTTCGCCGCCGCGCTGTTCGCGGTCGGCCTCGCGGGGTGCGGCGGGGATCCGGAGGCGCTGACGGTCTACGCCGCCGTCGACCGCGCGACCGCGGCGCCGGTGATCGAGGCGTTCGAGCGGGCGGAGGGGGTGCGGCTCCGGGTGATCCACGACGCGGAGTCGTTGAAGACGGTCGGGCTCGCCGAGCGGCTCCGGCGGGAGAAGGCGCGGCCGACGGCGGACGTCTGGTGGAGCGGCGAGACGTTCCACACCGCGCGGCTCGCCGCGGACGGGTGCTTCGAGCCGCTCGAGCCGGACGACGGCGCGGCGGAGGACCGGCGGCCGTGGGTCGAGTTCGCGGCGCGGCTCCGGGTCCTCGTCTACCGGCCGGACACCTGGCCGTTCGGGGATCCGCCGCGCGACCTGGCGGTCCTCGCAGACCCGCGGCTGAAGGGGAAGGCGATCCTGGCGCGGCCGACCGTCGGGACGTCGGCGACGCACGCGGCGCTCCTCGCGGGGACGGCGGCGGGGCGCGCGCTCCTCGACGCGATCGCGGCGAACGACGTGATGGTCGTGGCCGGGAACGCGCACGTCGTCACCGCGGTCCGGAAGGGGCAGGCGTGGGTCGGGCTGACCGACTCGGACGACGCGGCGATCGGGCGGGACGGCGACGACGGGCTGGCGTTCGAGCCGGCGCGGCACGCGGCGGAGCTCGCCGGGACGGACGGCGTCGTCGTCGTGCCGTCCTCGGCGGCGGTCGTGCGCGGCGCGCGGCACGCGGCGCTCGCGCGGCGGTTCGTCCGGTTCGTCGCCGGGCCGGAGGGGGAGGCGCTCCTCGCCCGGTCGGCGGCGCGCCACCTCCCGCTCGAGCCGTTCGGCCCGTCCCCGGTCGCGCCGGACGGAATCCCCGCCCTCGCCGGGCTCGCGACGGTGCCGGTCGACCACGCCGAGCTCGTCCGGCACGCCGAGACCCGGATGCGGTTCGTGGCGGAACGGCTCGACCGATGACCGGCGGCGCGCGCGCGACCGCGAGGATCGTCGCGGCGGCGCTCGCCCTGCCGTTCCTCTTCCCGTTCGTCTGGCTCGGCGCCCTCGCGGCGCGGGCGGCGGTCTCCCGGGACGACGGGGTCGTCGCGGCGGCGTTCGCGGCGTGGACCGATCCGGCGTCGCTGGCGACCGTCCCCGCGGCGCTCGTCGCCGGGCTGCTCGCGGCGGCGCTCGGGCTCGGGCTCGGCGCGTTCCTCGACGGGGTCAAGACGACCGGCGGGCGCGTCCTGGCCGGACTGTCGATGCTGCCGCTCGCGACGCCGCCGGTCTTCCTCGGCGGGGTCGTCGCCGACCTGACCGGGCTCGGGCCGGCGCCGATGGGGGGCGCGGCGGCGCTGGCGCGGTGGGGCGGTCTCGTGTGCGTGCAGGCGCTCGCGTTCGCGCCGGTCGCGGCGCTGGCGACGTGGGCGGCGCTCCGGGCGATCCCCGACGCCGAGCGGAAGGCGGCCCGCCTGCTCCGCTCGCGGCGGGAGGCGTGGCGGTTGTCGATCGGGCCGGCGGTGCGGCGGCCGCTGGTCCTGACCGTCGCCGCGGTCTTCGCGCTCGCCGCGACCGACGTCGCCGTCCCGCCGCACTTCGGCGTCGAGACGCTCGCGTCCCGCGTGGCGCAGGGGTTCCTCCTCTCGCTCGACGCGGAGCGGTCGGCGGCGGCGGCGTGGCCCCTCTGGGCGGCGCTCGCGGTCGCGGTCGCCGTCGCGCTGGCCGGGGCGCCGCGCGCGACCGGCGCGGGCGGGCGGCGGATCGCCGTCGTCCCGCCCGCTCGCGGGCCGGCCTTCCTGACGCTCGCGTACGTCGCCGTGGCCGTCGCCGCCCCGTTCGCGCACGCGCTCGCCCACGCCGGTCTCGACGAGGGCGGGCTCGCCGTGTTCGGGAAGTTCGGCGACGAGCTCGGGGCGACGCTCGCGACCGTCGGCCTCGGCCTGGCCCTCGGCGCGGGCGCGGCGGCGGCGTGCGTCGCCGTCGGCGCGGCGGGGGGCGGGGTCGGGACGCGGACGGCCGCCGGGAGGTTCGCCCTCCGGCTCGCGCTCGCGATCCCGTTCTGCGCGCCCGGGGTCTGGGTCGGCGTCGCCGCGGTCGACGCGGCGGCGCGGGCGGGCGCGACGGTGACCGTCCCCGTGGTCGCGGCGGCGCTGCTGCTCCGCGTCCTCCCGTGGGCCGCGATCGGCGCGCTCGTCGTCGGCCGGTCGGCCGCGGTCCGCGCGGCCCGCGCGGCGGGGGTGCCGGCGGCGCGCCGCGCGTCCCTCGCCGCCCGCGGGGAGGCGTCGGGACCGATGGCGGCGGCGGCGATCGCGGTCGCCGCCGCCGCGGCGCGCGAGGTCGACCTGTACGCGGCGTGCGCGGTGCCGGAGACGGAGACGCTCGCGCTCCGCGCCGCCGACGCGCTGCACTACGGCTTCGTCGCCGACGCGGCGCGGCCGATCGCGCTGCAGCAGGCGGCGCTGGTCGCGGCGACGCTCCTCCTGGCGGTCGGGGCGCGATCGTTCGTCGCACGTCGCCGCCGCGCGTTCGAGGCGTCCGGGGGGATCGATGTCGCGCGCTGACGGCGCCGCGCCGGCGCTCCGGCTCGCCAAGGTGCGGGCGCGGTCCGGCCCGTTCCGGCTCGGCCCCGTCGACGTGGAGGTCGCCGAGGGCGCGATCCTCGGGGTGCTCGGGCCGTCCGGCGCCGGGAAGTCGACGTTGCTCGACGTCGTCGCGGGGTTCGTGGAGGTCGAGGCGGGGACGGTGGAGATCGCGGGGGAGGAGGTCGCGGCGGCCGGTCGTTCGGTCGCGCCCGAGCGACGCGGGGTCGCGCTGCTGTCGCAGGAGGTCGGGCTGTTCGGGCACGCGGACGCCCGGACGAACGTCGCCGCGGCGGCGCGGGATCCGGAGGCGGCGGCGGCGAGCCTCGAGCGGGTCGGGTTCCGCGGCGACACGGGAGTGCCGGTCGACCGGCTCTCCGGCGGAGAGCGGAAGCGGATCGCGCTGGCCCGGGTCCTCGCGGCGCCGAAGTCGCTCCTGCTGCTCGACGAGCCGGGGGCGCACCTCGACGGCTCCGCGCGCCGCTCGGTGGCGGCCGCGGTGGCGGGGGCGCTCCGGGCCGAAGGGCGGGCGGCGGTCGTCGCGGCGCACGACCTCGGCGACCTCCTCGACCACGCCCCCGACGCGCTCCTCCTCCTCGCGGACGGGGCGGTCCTGGCGGCGGGGCCGACCGACGACCTGATGCGCGCTCCGGGGACGCGGGCGATCGCCGAACGGCTCGGCTTCGCGGGGTTCCTCGACGCGACGCGGGAGGAGGGGGGCGTCCGGTGCGGGCTCGGGCTCCTCCCGTGGGACGGTCCCTGGCCGTCGGGGCCGCTCGCGGTCGCCTGGCGCCCGGACGGCGTCCGGGCGGTCCCGCTCCCGGGTGGAGCCGGCGAGACGGGGGAGGCGACGGCGGTCGTGCGGGCGATCGGATGGGGGGCGGCGGGATTCCAGGCGGAGGTCGAGATCGGCGGCGAACGCCTGCGGGCGGCCGCCGTTCCCACCGTTCGTGTCGGAGATCGAATAAGGTTGGAATGGACGGCGCCGACCGTCGTTTCGAGGGAGTGATGGGAGCGACTCGTACGAAGAGGCTCGCCGCGCTCGGGCTCGCCCTCGCCGCGTCGTCGGCGCCGGCCGAGGCCCAGGTCGCGGTCGAGGCACGGCTCGGGTTCGGGGGGCGGCGCCCGGCCGACGCGCCGGCGCCGCTCGTCCTCCGCATCGAGAACGACTCGCCCGATCCGCTGCGGGCGCGGCTGTCGGTCGTCGACCGGAGCGCGCTGGTCACGGTCGGCTCGTCGATCGTGCGCGGGCTCGAGGTCTCCCCCGGCGGCGTGCGGCAGGCGACGCTCCTGGTCCCGACCACCTTCGACGAGCCGGTCCTCCGCCTCGGGGGGGGGGTGAAGCAGGACTGGATCGTCACGGGGTTCGGCGAGGCGGGGGACCGC
>JBICIB010000021.1:0-3141 GCA_043101415.1 Planctomycetota bacterium JB042
GCCGGGGAGGCCCCCCGCGGGGCTTCCGGGGAGGATAACGGAAACGACCGGTCGCTGTCGGTGCTCCGCCGACTCGACATCGCGCCGCCGTTCGCCGACTGCGTCCTCGTCCCCGGTCGCCGCCCTCGGCCGCCCCTTCGCCGTCCCTACTCGACCGCGGCGCGGAGCCCGTTCGAGAACGCCACCCCGAACGGCGCCCCCGGGTCGCCGACGGTCGCCTGGAGGAAGAGCGGGACGCCGAACGCGCTCGACGCGTCGATGCCGTGGGTCGTGTAGGTGCCGGCCCCCGCCGCGCCGGCCGGTCCGGCGATCGAGATCGGGACGATCGCGTGCGGAGCCCCGAGGTCCACGACGAGCGTCCCGCCGAGCGCCGCCTGGCTCGCCTCGCCGAGCCCGATCCAGAGGAGCGTCGGCGCCGCGCCGAGCGCGTTCGAGAGCGTCACCGACGCCACGTCGTCGCACGCGCCGGCGTTCCCGGAGAGCGACGGGACGAGCCCCCCGGTCCCGGCGAGGCCGGTCCCGATCGCCTCGAACGCGACGGAGCAGCCGGTGTCGCGGAGGTAGACGTCGGCGACGCCGTTCGTGTCCGCGGCGGCCAGGCCCCCGCCGTTGTCGAACACGACGAACCGCCCGTCCGCGGAGATCGCGCCGTGCGGCGTCACGTCGCTCTCGGTGCTCGGCGTCGCGCCCGACTCGTCCCGGCTGACCAGGGTGTGCTCGCCGGTCAGGAGGTCGGTCCGCACGACCTGGAACACGCTCGACGGCGCGGGGAGGAGAGCGCCGACCCGCGTCTCGTACGCGACGTACCGCCCGGACGCGGAGAGCGACGGACGCGCGCTCGCTCCGGGCGCGAACGATCCTCCGGGAGGGACGCTCACCGCGCGGGTCGTCCCCGCGTCGAGGTCGCGGACGTAGACGCGCAGCTCGATGGTCGTCGCCGCGGGGTCGAGGTTCGTCGCCCACGAGTCGAAGGCGACCAGACGTCCGTCCGCCGAGATGCTCGGCGAGCCGGAGAAGTCGTCCGCCTCGACGCCGCCCGGCCCGACGCTCACCCGCGTCGTCGTCCCCGCCGTCAGGTCCCGCACGAAGATGTCGGGGAAACCGTTCTGGTCGTTCGGAACGAGGTTCGTCGCCGAGCTGACGAACGCCACGGCGCTCCCGTCGGCCGAGATCGCGTGGATCGAGCTCGGCTGGTCCCCGCCCACCCCGGCGTCGTTCACGCTCGCCCTCACCGTGACGCCGGTCTGGCGGTCGACCACGAAGACGTCGGTGAAGCCGTTGACGTCCCCCGCGACGAGCTGGTTCGAGCCGGACAGGAACGAGACGTACCGCCCGTCCCCGGAGAGGACCGGGGCCGAGCTCGCCGAGAGCGGCGCGGAGCCGTCCGGGAGGCGGCTGACGCGCTCGGTCACCCCGGTCTGGCGGTCGTGGACGAAGATGTCGGTCGTGTGGTTGAAGTCGTTCGCGGAGAGGTTCGCCGCGTTCGACTGGAACGCGACGTAGCGCCCGTCGGCGGAGATCGCCGCGTAGGAGGACGGCTGGTCCGCCTCGCTCCCGTCGCTGGCGACGCTGACCCGCGTGATCGCGCCGGTCTGGAGATCCCGGACCAGGACGTCCCGAACGCCGTTCGTGTCGTTCGGGACGAGGTCGGACGCGTCGCTCTCGAACGCCGCGAAGCGACCGTCCGCCGAGAGGACGGCGCGTCTCGACAGGGCGTCCCCCGCCGCCCCGTCGGGAAGGTGGCTGACGAGGGACGTCCCTCGGGAGGCGGCGGCCGGCGCGAGGGCGGCCCAGGCGACGAGGAACAGACGAGCGTGTCGAAGCGGTGCGGACATGATGCGCCCCTTTCGGAGGATTCGTCGCGACGCCGAGTGCGCCGCGGGCGCCCGGAGAACGAGAGGCGCCCTCGGAAGGGGCGGCGAATTCCGGACGACTTCTGTCCCGGGGGCGCCCGGAGAGCCGATGGGACGGGCGCGGCGGCCGTAGACTCGGGGGGAGCGAACGGACACCGTGAGGATCGGAGGAACCTTGGACGCACGTTCCGGCGGCGAGGTGACGCGCCTTCTGGGCGAGATGAGGAACGGCGCGTCGGAGGCGGGGAGCGCGCTCCTCGAGGTGGTGTACGGCGAGCTCCGCGCGATCGCGGACCACCTCTTCCGTCACCAGCCCGACCGCCACACGCTCCAGCCGACCGCCCTCGTCCACGAGGCGTGCGTGAGGCTGCTCGATGCGGACTCGGCGGGCTGGAACGACCGCAAGCACTTCTTCGCCGTCGCGGCCCGCGCGATGCGGCAGCTCCTCACCGACCACGCCCGCGCGCGGCGCAGCGAGAAGCGCGGCGCGGGGTGGAACGCGGTGACGCTCGACGCGGCCGCGGCCGGGGGCGAGGGCCGCGGGACGGACGAGCTCGACCTGGTCGCGCTGCACGACGCGCTCGAGCGGCTCGGCGAGCGGTCCGAGCGGCAGCGGAGGATCGTCGAGATGCGGTTCCTCGTCGGGCTCACGCTGGAGGAGATCGCCGACGTGCTGGCCGTCTCGGTCACGACCGTGAAGGACGACTGGCGGATCGCCCGGGCGTGGCTCCACCGCGAGCTGACCCGCGGGACGTGACGGCCTCCGGGCGTCAGCGCGGTTCGGCCACCACGTACACCTCGCCCGTCGGGTCGGCGCAGAGGAACTCCCGCGTCCCGTGCGACTGGTCGGCCGGCTCGGAGAGCGGACGGAACCCGGCGGCGACGAACTCCGAGAACGCCGCCGCGACGTCGTCGACGTAGAGCCACGTCAGCCGCTCTCGGTCGTGCACCGGGCGGTCGGACAGCATCAGCCGCGCCTCGCCGTTCCGCAGGGCGACCCAGAACGGGACGCCGTCGATGGCGAGCGACTCGACGACCTCGAAGCCGAGCGCGTCGACGTGGAAGCGGACGTGTTCGTCGAGCGGGCGGACGGTGCGGTACGGGACGGCGCGTCGGATCGGGACCATCTCGAACTCCTGCCGGCGGCGGCGCGGGCGGGGCGCTCGAGTGTTCTACACTCCGGGGATGGAATCGACCCCCCGCTTCGAAGGGACCGAGCGCTACGTCGCCACCGAGGACCTGATGGTCGCGGTGAACGCCTCGGTCCGACTCCGCCGCCCGCTCCTCG
>JBICIB010000022.1:0-4131 GCA_043101415.1 Planctomycetota bacterium JB042
GCGAGCCAGTGAGTGATGTCCCCGCCGACCAGCTCGGACCCCGCGCGGCGTCAAGCGGTTCATCGAGGAGGCGCGCCGGCAGGCGCGGCTCGACCACGCGAACATCGTGTCGGTCTACGGCGCGGGGTCCGAGCTGGTCGGCGGGGACATCACTCACTGGCTCGCGATGCAGTACGTCGAGGGGCCGTCGCTCGCCGAGCTGGTCCGGAGCCACGGGCCGCTCGATCCGATCGACGCGACGTCGTTCGTCCTCGACGCGGCGCGCGGACTCTACTTCGTCCACGCCGAGGGGTTCATCCACCGCGACGTCAAGCCGGGGAACGTGCTGATCGACGCGGCCGACCGCGCGCTGGTCGCCGACTTCGGCGTCGCCGGGGACGTCGGCTCGGAGGGGGACCCGCCGACCGGCGCTCCGGGGGAGTTCCTCGGGACGCGGGCGTACGCATCGCCGGAGCAGCTCGCCGGGGGACGCGTCGACGTGCGGAGCGACGTCTTCTCGCTCGGCGCGACCTGGCTCTTCGCGCTGACGGCCCACGAGCCGACGGCGACCGGGCCGGGCGGGCGCCTGCCGGTCGACCCCGCGCTCCCGCCGCTCCTGCGCGAGACGCTCGAGCGGATGGTCGCGGTCGACGTCGGATCGCGGTTCCAGTCGATGCTCGAATGCATCGAGGCGCTCGAACGGACCCTCGCCTCGCTCACGCGCGGTTCGCGGGCGCCGGTCGACCGCCCGTCCGCGAAGCGCCGGGCGCGCGGCCGCGGGCGAGGCGTCACGGTGGCGGTCGCCTCGGGGGTGGCGCTGGCGGGCACGCTCGTCTGGCTCGAGCGGAGCGGCCGCGCCCCAGGCTCCGATCCCGGCGGATCGCCGGTCGCCGCGATGACGAGGGCGGCTGAGGCGTTGGTCGGGCCGGCGCCCACGGCCGAGCCCGAGGCACCCGATCCGACGCCGGCGGACTCCCCGCCGGCGGACTCCTCGTCGGCGGGCGGCGCGCGGACGGAACTCCCCGACCCGCCGTCTCCCGACGTGTCCGATCCGGCCGCGTCGTCGGAGGCCTTCTCGTGGTTCGACCCGCGCGTGGCGGAGGCGGCGGCGTGGGCGGAGGCCGCGCGACGGATCCCCGGGATGCTGCCGCCGCGGCTCGCCGCGCTCGAGGAGGAGGCGCTGACGGCCCGCGACGCGGCGGCCGCCGACGGAGTGCCGCTCGACCGGTCGTCCGTGCGGCTGCTGCGGGCGTGCGACCGGATCGCGATCGAGCTCTCGGCGGCGTGGGGGGCGGCGTTCGACGCGGCGACGTTCGTGGACGGCGACCTCGAGGTCGATCGCCACCCGATCACGCACGCGCAGTACTTCGAGTTCCTTCGCCGAGAGCTCGCGGCCGATCCCTCGCTCTTCCTCACTCCCCTCCGTCCGCTCGACGGGGACTGGGTGCCGTTCGTCGACGAGCGGCCGATCGGCCGCCCGCGCCTCGCGCTCCTCGGGCGGCCGGTGGCGGGGCTGCAGGCCCGCGCCGCGGAGCGTCTGGCCGAGGTGCGCGGGCAGCGCATCCCCGACCGCGACGAGTGGGAACGGTCGGTCGCCCCCCGGCTGGCGCCGCCTCGGACCGCCACGGCGGCCGGCTTCGAGCGGTACGAGCGCGTGATCTGGGAGGACGCGTACCACTTCGCCGCCGTCGTGGCGGCGGGCGACGAGGTGACGCCGAAGGTGGTGTTCCGCGACGGCCGGCTCGAGCGCCGCCTGCAGGTGCTCCGCCTCGTCCGCGACGCGGCGCCCTGAACCGGCGCGCGCCGCCCGCTCAGGCGGAGACGTCGCGGATCACGGCGGTGAACCGGGCGCCTCCTTCCGGTCGATTCTCGTGGGACAGGGTGCCCCCGTGCGCCTCGACGATCGTGCGGCAGATGGCGAGTCCGAGGCCGTACCCGGCGCGGCGGCCGTCGAGCGGCGGTCCGCTGACGAACGGCTGGTAGATCCGCTCCGCCAGCTCCGGCGGGACACCGGGGCCGTCGTCCTCGACCTCGATCCGGACCTCGCCGTTCCGGCCGGTGATCCGGAGCGCCACCGCGCCGCCGGCCGGGACGTGACGGATCGCGTTCCCGACGAGGTTCTTCACCACCCGGAGGCAGTCCTCGCGATCCGCGCGGAGGAGGGTCTTGCCGTCCGTCTCGAACGAGAACCCCACTCCGGCGCGCTCGGCGGCGCGGCGCGTCGTGACCAGCCGGAACTCGACCTCCCGCGCGAGGTCGAACGACTCCGTCCGGAGTTCGCGCCGGTCCGGGTCGCCGGCGCGGCACCAGGCGACGAGGTTGTCGACCGCCTCGGAGAGGTCCTGGAGGTCGTCGAGGTTGCTCCGGAGGACGTCCTGGTACTCGCGCGGCTCCCGGTCCGAGAGGAGGGCGACCTCGGTCTCGCCGATCAGGTTCTGCAGCGGAGAACGGAGCTCGTGAGCGAGACCGGCGGTGAAGGTCCGGAGGTCGTCCATCCCGCGCTGGATCCGCTCGAGGAGCGCGTTCAGCGCCGCGCCCGCCTCCCGCACCTCGTCCGGCGCCCCGTCGACCCGGATCGTCGCGATCCCCGCCGTCGACGCCATCCCGCGCGCCTGCGCCGTCACCGCGCGGAGCCCCTGGAGGCCGCGGTGCGCCGTGTACCAGCCGGCGAGCCCCGCGAGGGCGACGGTCACGAGGAAGATCAGGAGCGCGGCCCGGAAGTAGTCGACGACCTCGTCGAGGGCGTCGTCGGTGTCGGTGATCAGGGCGATCCGGACCGGAGGTTCGTCGAGCTCCCTCACGTCGTGGGCGATCCGCCGGGTGAAGAAGGCGGTGCTCCAGCTCGCGTCCTCGCGGACGCGCTTCTTCAGTCCGAGGAGGCGGCGCGAGCCCCCCTCGTAGACGACGTCGCCCTTCTCGTCGCGGACGCGGAACGCGAGGTCCGGATGTTCCTCCACCTCGAGGACCGCCTCGATGCACGCCACGACGTCCGCCGTCGTCCGGCCGGTCCGCGAGATCTCCAGCGCCAGCTCGCCGAGCTCGTGTTCCATGAAGTCGCGGGTGTCGTCGCGGAGGGCGTCGAAGACGAAGTAGCTCGACCAGAGGCCGTAGAGGAAGACGATCGAGCTGGAGGTGATCGCGAAGGTCAGCGCCATCCGGCGCGTCAGCGACCAGCGGCGATCCTCACCCGCGGTCTTCGAGGACATACCCCACCCCCCGCACGGTGTGGAGGAGCGGCCGTTCGAACGGCTCGTCGATCTTGCGCCGCAGCCGCCGCACCTGGACCTCGACCCCGTTCGTGCCGGGGTCGAAGTCGAACCCCCACACCGCCTCGAGCAGGCGCGTCCGCGAGACCGGCTCGCGGTGCTGTTCGGCGAGGCACCGGAGGAGCGCGTACTCGGTGCGGGTCAGCTCGATCCGTTCCCCCGCCCGCTTGACGACCCCGTCGAGCAGGTCGATCTCGAGGTCGCCGACGCGGAGGTGCGTCGTCCGTCGGCGTCCGCGCAGGACGACGTGGACCCGAGCGACGAGCTCGGCGAACGCGAACGGCTTGACGATGTAGTCGTCGCCGCCCATGCGGAGCCCCTTCACCCGCTCGTCGACCGCGTCCCGCGCCGTGACGAAGATGACCGGCACGTCGATGCCGGCCGCGCGCATCCGTTCGAGCACGTCCCATCCCTGCAGCCCGGGGAGCATCACGTCGAGGAGCACCACGTCGTACGCGCGCTCGTCGAGGCGCTCGAGCGCCCTCTCGCCGCTCTCGGCGACGTCGCAGACCATCCCCGACTCCGACAGCCCCTTCGCCACGAACGAGCGGTACTTCGGGTCGTCGTCGACGATCAGGATGCGCACGGATCGGTCCGCCGGGTCGGGGTCGCCACGTCGAACAAGGCTAGTCGATGGCGCCGCGGGCGTGATGACAAAGTCGTCATGGCGCCGTCACGCGAATCGGCCGGCGGCTCGCCGATGATCACGTCAGCGCTCGATCGTCCTCGGAGTCCTCCGCATGAACACGGTCCTGGCCGACGGCTCGCATCCGTTCCGCGCCCGCCTCGAGGCGTGCGTCGTCGCGGTCTTCCGCCTCGCGTACGGGGCGGAGGTCCGAACGTTCCTCCCCCGGCTCCTCGGCGAGCTCGACGGCGACGCGAACCC
>JBICIB010000023.1:0-7042 GCA_043101415.1 Planctomycetota bacterium JB042
CGTTGAAGAAGTGCTGTGGGTGCGAGGCGAGTTCCTCGCGGCCGAGATCAAGGCGCGCATCCGGAGGCGAATCGCCGATTCATCGAGGAATGCGCAACGCAGAGATCGGCCGCGAGGAGCCGCCGCAGCCCCGCATGACTTCTTCAACGGGCTGTTAGGGACTCGGCCGTCAGCGCAGCAACGTCGTCCCGACCCGAAGGACGGCGAGAGTTCCCGAACCCTCGAACCCGACCAGCAGCCAGGCCGCCCCGGTCGGCGTGTCGTCGGGGCGGACGAAGCAGACGCCCTCCGGACCGAGGTCGCCGTCGGGAGCGGTCGGCAGGAGCTCGACGAGCGCCGGCGCCGTCGGCTCCTCGAGGTCGAGGACCGCGATCGCGCCGGGGCGCTCGAGCGTGCAGAACGCGTACCTCCGGCCGGCGACCACCCCGACGGCGAGCCCCTCCGGCTCGGGGCCGCGCGCCCGCGACCGCGCGTCCGGCTCGACCTTCTCCCCGTCCACGTCGGCGTTGAACCAGGCGGGCATCCGGGCCGCCGTCTCCCGCTCGAACCGGGAGCCGGTGTCCGCGACCCGGACGAGACTGGAGGCGTCGAAGACGCTGACGCTCCGCGCTCCGGTGAGCGGCGCCGGGGCGGGGGAGAAGGCGCAGACCAGCGCCTCGTCCTTCGACGGACGCCGCACGTCGGCGAGCGGGGTCCGGTCCCTCCCGATCACGCCGCGGGCGTCCCCCTCGTCCGCCGTCAGGAGGAACGCGCGGCCGTCGCGGTGGCGGAACGCGGCGATCTGGTCCGGCATGGAGAGCGCCGGCCGCACGTCGTCGATCTCGATCCGACCGTCGGCGCGGGCGTCGACCGTCCGCTCGACGCGACCGAGCCCCGCCAGCGCCGTGATCGCGGGGATCCTCAGGTCGACGCGGAGGATCGCGTCGTTCTCCTGGCACGTGATCCACGCCTCGTCGTCCAGGATCGCGATCGACTCCGGCTCGAGGTCGAGCGAGGGGGACGCGGCGTTCCGCGGGTGGATCCGGACGCCGGCCGGGGGCGCGGCGAGGGCCGGGTAGAGCGTGACGACCGACGCCGCGTCGAGAGCGGCCAGCCCGCCTGCGTCGCGGACCCGATCGAGACGGACGACCGAGACCGAGCCGGGCGGATCGATCACGACGCCGCCGATCGCGGTCGGCTCTCCTTCGTTCGCGACGACGAGGCGCGTCCCCGCGGCGTCGAACGCGCAGGCGTCCGGGTTGTGGCCGACGGGGACCGAGCCGAGGGGGCGGCCGGTCCGGGTCGAGAGGAACACCACCCGCCCCGGCTCGTGCGCCCGGAGGATCGGGAGGACGGTCACGGCGAGGAACCCTCGTCCCGCCGGGTCGACGGCGACGTGCGACACCTCGCCGGCCCCCGGGACGAGCTCCCGCAGGTCCGACGACCGGACGATCGCCGGGTCGTCCCCCGCGCCGAGGCGGACCGTGACGACCCGCGCCCCGGACGTCACGAAGGCGCAGTTCGTGGCCGGGTCGTACGCGACGATCTCCGCCCCGTCGACCGGGACGGTCGCCAGCCGAGAGAGGAACGGCGACGAGAAGGCCTCGCCCGCCGCCGTCAGGACGACGGCGACGAGCGAGGCGATCGAGATCGGCGTTCGAACGGGAGCGTTCAGGGCGCGAGGATCTCGAAGCTCACGCCGTTCGACGTGGCGTAACCGTCGGCCGCGGCCGGGTCGTTGGTGAGCGCCTGGACGAAGAGCTCTCCGTCCTCGACGATCGCCGGCACCGTGGCGCTGATCGAGAAGCTCCCGTTCGCGTCGAGCGTGACCGGGAAGAAGACGGCCGGCAGCGCCACGAGGAGCGTGCAGGAGCCGACCGGCGTCTCGGCCGAGTCGGCCGAGAGGGCCAGGATGGCGAGCTCGTTCGGGAGGCCGTTGTAGACCCCGATCCCCGCCGTCCCGCCGGCGACCTGGTTGCCGGTCATCTGGAGGCGCGGCACGAGGCCGTTCGAGCCGACGCAGCCCGCGCCGTAGCTGTCGATGAAGCACGGCGCGTTGTGGGCGCCCGGCGTGTTCGGCTGCGCGTTCCCGAGCGGATCGAAGTCGAGGAAGCCGTCGCACCAGTCGCCGTAGAAGGTCGGATCGCGGTAGACGCCGCCCGGCATGAAGCTCGCGGCGTCCGGACCGAGCACGGGGGCGCCGTCGAACGCGACGTCGCCCGCCGTCTCGACCCCGCCGTCCATCACGGCGACGATGTCGATGATCGTCCCGAGCGTCGAGATCAGGGTCGTGTCCGCGCCGGTCGACACGTCCGTCCCCTGGAGCGCCGCGACGGCGGCCGGGCTGTTCGCGCGGATCAGGTAGAGGGTCCCCGAGCTGTTCTCGATGTCCTGGCTCCCCTTGGTGGCGTCGAGGTTCGCGACCGGCGCGTCGCCGATCGTGAAGAGGCCGTTCGCGTTGAACGTGAAGCCGCTCAGGTCCTGGACCAGGTCGAGGGTCCCCGTGGCCGAGCTCGAGTCGCTCTCGACGACGAGGAACATGAGGTCGTTCGTCGAGGCGCCGGGGACGCCGCGGACCTCGATGAACTCGTTGTCGGTCCCCGACATGTTCAGGTAGACCTCGTTCAGGTAGATGAGGTCGTCGCCGGCGCCGACGCTCGTGAACGTGCCCGGGTTGCCGACGTCCTCGATCGGCGGGAACGGGATCTGGTAGCTCCCCTGCGCGTCGCCGACCGACGACTGCGCCCAGCCATAGATGTTGTTCTGGCCGATCACCTCGGCGTACGGCCAGAGGGTCATGTTGCGCGCGCGCGGCGAGCTCGGGAAGTCCTCGTCGCCGTACTCGATGCGGTCGACCTCGGTGAGCGTCGCGTCGTAGAGGCCGACGCCGTCGTTCCGGCCGAGGTTCGCGCTGTTCCCGCCGATGACCTTGACCGTGGCCGGAAGGCCCCAGATGAGGCGGAAGTCGTTGGCCGGGTCCTCGCAGAGGACGACCGACTCGCCGGCGGCGACGGTGCCGAACGCCGAGAGGTCGATGGTGCCGGCGTTGAAGCTGTTGTCGTCGTAGCTCCATCCCGTCATGTCGACCGGGGCGTTGCCGATGTTGGTGAACTCGACGAACTCGATGCCGCCGGTCTGGGACTGATAGGTGAGTTCGGTGATGACCATCTGGCCCTGGGCGAACGCCGGGGCCGCGGCCCCGAGCACGACGAGGGCGCTGAGAAGCTGCTTCATTTTGGGGGGTGTCTCCGTATGGATGTGGACGAGCACGTCGGGTCGATCCCTCGCCGACCCCGGCTCCCGATCGCTTGCGCGCGAGAGTCTCTCCGAACCGCGTGAGGCGGAGCCCGACACGAGATCAACCCCTCGTGAAGATCGTTTGACGTCCGGTTGATCGCGCTCCAACCCGACGTTTCGAGTCGGCGCCTAGCGTGCCTCCTCGACCGGGGCCGTTCCCGAAGGACCGGGAGCACCGGCCCCCACCTCATCCCCAAGTCACGAAGGAACTCGACATGCGGAGACTCCGCGGAGCGCTGCTCTCGTCCATCCTGCTCGCGCCGCTCGCGAGCGCGCAGATTCACATCTCCGAGGTCTTCATCAACCCGTTCGCCGGGTTCGACTCGCTGGAGGAGTACATCGAGCTCCGCGGCGCGCCGAACATGAAGCTCGACGGCTACGCGCTCGCCTACATCAGCGGCAGCCAGATCAAGTACTGGCCGCTCGGCTCGGTCACCAACGACCTGCAGACGCTCGTCGGCCCGAACGGCGAGGAGCCGGCGGAGATCGACGAGTTCTTCGCGCTCGACGGCCTGACCCTCGGCCCGAACGGGTTCCTCGTCATCGGCACCGGGACGTCGTTCGATCACGTCCTCCCGGCCGACACCAACTACTTCGACTGGCACTTCCTCTGGAACGGCTTCCTCGACACGGTCGGGATGCTCCAGAACGACGGCTCCGGCACCCTGCTGCTGGTGCGGAACCGGCCGGGCACCACGCCGGCCGACCCGTTCAACGCGGGCGGCCTCCGCTGGGGGAAGGACATCGACCTCGACGCCGAGCTGATCACGCCGGTGGTCGATCCGGACGACGGGATGACGAAGGACCAGCTCGGGAACGGCTCGCTCGACGACGGCGGCGCCGTGTCGAACCAGGGCCTCCCGACGCTCGACCTCGTCGGGCTGCAGACGCCGACCACCCTCGACGACCTCGAGATCGTCGACGAGGTGAGCTTCGAGCACGACCAGGGGTGGGAGTTCGACGTCGACCCGCGCCTCGTCGACGTCGGCGGGACCACGCTCCCCGGGAAGGAGCGGCGGGTGCACGCCCTCGACGACCCGTCCGGCTTCAACCCGGACGCGCTGACCCGCGTCGACTACCGACGGAACGGCCCCGGGTGGACCCCGGCGCCCGGGACGACCGGCGAGATGGCGAACGGGAACAACTGGCAGGACACCGCGACCGAGCAGTGGATCCGCGGCGAGACGACGCTCGGCACGCAGGGGTTCGGCAACGCGCCGTTCTTCTACTACCTGACCGACGCGCTCACCGACGCGAACGACATCGCGGAGGCGCCGCAGCCGTACACGACCCACGTCCCGTCGTGGCTCGCGGACGGCCAGGGCGCCGACTTCCAGTTCGTCGCCGAGTCGTACCAGCTCATGCCGGGCATCCCGAACCCGCTCCAGGTCCCGTTCATCGTCGGCGACTTCGACCGGGACGGAGACGCGGACGACGACGACGCCAAGCTGATGGGACAGGTGTTCGGCGACGCCGACTTCCTCTACCCGAACGGCCTCCCGGGCGGCCCGCTGAACGGGCTCGACCCGGCGCTCGACGTCCGTCCCTGGGACCTCGACATCGACAACCGGAACGGCTTCGACCCGAACGACCTCCAGTGGTGCCTCACCTCCCAGGGCGACACCACCGGCCGGATCCAGGGGCTCGACTACGACGCCACCGGCCCCTCGCCGGTCGGCGTCTTCCTGAGCCCGACCCAGGGCGTGGTCACGATCACCGCGAACGCGACGAGCGACTGCGCGCCGCTGAACGCGCTCCGGATCAACGACGCGGTCGACGTCGTCTTCTCGTGCCAGGTCACCGGCGCGCCGAACACGAACCCCGGCGAGGAGAACGGCGTCCAGCAGTTCTTCCACGACCTCTTCACCGGCAGCACCGGCGTCGTGAAGGTCGAGTCCGTCGAGGCGCTCGGCGCGTTCCAGACCACGCGCGCGTCGCTCCAGACGAAGCTCGGCACGGACGGGGACACCGGCATGTCCGGGATCCACGGCTACGCGACCGACTTCACCCAGGGCCTCACTTCCGCGTCGGAGATGGTGAAGGTGCGGCTCCGCTGCATCGGCGCCGGCACCGCGAGCATCTCCCTGACCGGCTCGGCGCAGGGGATCTTCGCCACGACCGCGCCGTCCGGGATCAAGCTCGCCCACACGTCGCAGAACGGCGACGCCGCGGCGGTGATCTTCCCGGCCGGGATCGCGCTCACGGTCACGTCGGCCACGGCCGGCGGGATGTTCGAGTTCGGCGCCCCGTGCCTCGGCTCGGGAGACCTCGCGCCGGAGCTGCACGGCTCGGGCTGCCCGACGCCGGGCGGCGCCGTGACCCTCGACGTCGAGAACGGCCTCGGCGGCGCGGTCGCGAACATGTTCATCGGACTCGGCACGACCGGCGCGCCGCTCGTCCCGACCTGCTCGCTCCACATCCTGCCGATCCTCCCGCAGCCGATCGTCTTCCCGCTCACCGGCGTCGGGCCGGGGAACGGCGCGTTCACGTTGCCGCTGGTGATCCCGGCGAACGTCCCGGGCGGCCTCGGGATCAACGCCTACCTGCAGGTCCTGTACGCCGACGCGGGCGCGCAGGACGGCATCGCGGGGACGAACGCGCTCCAGATGCTCATCCACTGACGGGTCCGGGCCGTCACGAACGCGCGGGGCCCCGGACGGTGACGTCCGGGGCCCCGCGTCCGTCTCCGCCGGCCTCCTCGACCTCGCGGGCGGCGGGCCCGACTCCGCCCGACCCGAGGAGAACGGGAAGAGGCGCAAAGAATCGGATTCCCCCTCTTCACGCCCGTTCGTGGGGATGAGGTAGAATCAGGGACGTCATCGGAGGATGCCGGTCCTCCTTTCTCTGTTGGGGATCCAGACCCATGTCTACGTCCGCCTTCGCGCGTCGCACGGTCGCCGCGCTCGTCTTGGTGTGCATCACTTCCGGCGCGTCGTCGCTCGCCGCTGACTGCACCGGTGACCCGGGCTTCATGCTCGGGATCTCCCCGTCCCAGGTCCCGATCGGCTCCGCCTTCCAGGTGAGCGTCGAGGCCCCCGCGGGGAGCCTCGTGCTCCTGCTCATGTCCGGCCAGCCGGGGCCCACGCAGACCCCCTTCGGCGAGCTCTGCGTCAGCCTCCCGGCCGGGATCTTCCCGTTCGTGACGCCCTCGTCGTCGCTCACGTTCCCTCACTTCGTCGCGTGCGAGCCCGCCTTCGTCGGCCTCACCGGGTACTTCCAGTTCCTCGCCGCCGACCCCAACCAGCCGGGCCAGGTGTTCAGGTCCAACTCGCAGTCGCTCGTGATCGTCGACGGCCAGTGCACCGCGGTTCCCGACTCCGGCGACTTCGCGTCGTTCACCCAGGGCGGCTGGGGGCAGGAGTGCAGCGGCGGCAACGTCGGCTGCCTCCGGGACGCGCACTTCGACGCGGTCTACCCGAACGGCCTCGTCCTGGGCGACCCGGACGGCGCGGACGGAGATTCCGAGTGGGCGATCGTGTTGACGTCTTCCGCCGCCGTCGCCGCGTTCATGCCGACCGGCTCGACGCCCTCTCCGCTGGCGCAGAATCACGTCGACCCGGTGACGACGGAGGCCGGCGTGTTCGCCGGCCAGCTCGCGGCGGCGAAGCTGAACGTCGCCTTCGACGCGGCCGGCGCTTTCGACTCCCTCAAGTCGAACCAGGGCGTCCTGCTCGGCGACCTCGTGTTCATCGCGAACGTCCACCCGGCCCTGATCGGGAAGACGGTCCTCGAGGTGATCCAGCTCTCCGACGCCGTGATCTCAGGC
>JBICIB010000024.1:0-3280 GCA_043101415.1 Planctomycetota bacterium JB042
ACCGCGTTCACGATCCTCGGCGGCGCGTTCGCGATCGGGATCGGGTTCGGCAGCCAGAACCTGATGAACAACTTCATCAGCGGCCTGATCCTGCTGGTCGAGCGCCCGATCCGCGTCGGGGACCTGATCCAGGTCGGCGACCTCCTCGGCATCGTCGAGCGGATCGGCGCGCGGAGCACGCTGGTGAGGAAGCCCTCGAACGTCGACATCATCGTCCCGAACTCGACCTTCCTCGAGAGCAACGTCATCAACTGGACGCTCTCGGACGACACGTACCGGACGTGGGTGTCGGTCGGCGTCGTCTACGGGTCGCCGCTGCGCGAGGTCTCGAAGCTCCTCCGGAAGGCGGTCGACGAACACGGGCTCGTCCTGAAGTCGCCCGAGCCAACGCTCCTGTTCACCGACTTCGGCGACGACGCGCTCCAGTTCGAGATCCACTTCTGGATCCGCATGCGCCGCGAGATGGACCGCCGCCGCGTCGAGAGCGACGTCCGGTTCCGCATCGACGGACTGTTCCGCGAGGCGGGGATCGTCATCGCCTTCCCGCAGCGCGACGTGCATCTCGACACCGCGCGCCCGCTCCAGGTGCGCGTGGCGCCGGCGGAGGGCGACGAACCCGAGGAGGAGTGACCGCCGCCCGGGTCCGGTCCGGTCACGGCGTCGCGCCGGCCCCCTTCAGGTGCCGGTCGAGGAACCGGACGTACGCCTCGGCGGCGGTGACCCGGTTCTCGCGGCGCCGGAAGCCGTGCCCCTCGTCGTCGAACACGACGTACTCCACGTCGACGCCGTTCGCCCGGGCCGCGGCGACCATCTCGTCCGACTCGACCTGGAGGACCCGGGGGTCGTTGGCGCCCTGGACCACGAGCAGCGGCCGGACGATCCGGTCGGCGTGGAACAGCGGGGAGATCCGGCGCAGCCGCTCCTCGTCGGTCGCGGGGTCCCCCATCTCGGCGTAGAGGTTCTGCCGGAACGCCTCCCACCACGGCGGGATCGACTTCAGGGTGCGGAGCCAGTTCGTCACCCCGAAGACGTCGATGCCGCAGTCGAACGCCTCCGGCTGCAGCGTCAGCGCCGCGCAGACCATGTACCCGCCGTAGCTGCCGCCCATGATCGCGACCCGGTCGCCGTCGACCCAGTCGAGCGATTCGAGGTGGCGGCGCCCGAAGACGCAGTCCTGCAGGTCGTCCTCGCCGTGGCGCCGGTCGTCGAGGTGGTGGAACGTCTTGCCGTACCCCGACGACCCGCGGTTGTTGACGCCGAGGACCGCGTAGCCGTGGTTGGCGAGGACCTGGATGTCCGCCCGGTACCCCTGCCGCGTCTGCCCGCCCGGGCCGCCGTGGACGAAGACGACCGCGGGGACCGGCGCGACGGCGCTCGCCGCGTGCGGCCGGTAGAGGACGGCCGGGATCTCCAGCCCGTCGAAGCTCTCGTACCGCACGACCTCGGAGCGGACGAGGTCGCGCGCGTCGATCGCCGGGTTCAGCGAGTCGGTGAGCCGCGTGACGCGGTCGGTCTCGAGGTCCCAGGCGTAGAGGTCCGGCGGCGCGGTGTCGCTCGAGACCGTGAGGAGCGCGCGGGACTCGTCCCGGGAGAACTCGGCCGAGCGGACGTCGTCGAGCGGGAGGTCGAGCTCCTCCCCGCGCGCGACGTCGACGATCGAGAACGCCGTCCGCGCGTCGTCGTTCACCGCGCGGAGGAGATGCCGTCCCTCCCAGGTGTACGCGAACGCCGACACGTCCCACCCGGCGTCGAACACGACCTCCTTCTCCCCCGTGGCGAGGTCGCACCGCCAGACCCGCTGGAACTCGTCCCCCTCGTCGCTCGTGAAGAAGAACGCCGACTCGTCCGGCGCGAACGTCGCCGGCCGGTGCGTGACGTCCCCGTCGTGCGGGGTGACGTGTCGCGGCGCGGCGCCCGGCGCGGTCAGGTCGGCGAGATGGATGTCGTTGTCGGCGTTGTGGCGCGACTTCATCAGCACGACGTACCGCCCCGACCGGCTCACCGCCGCCGGCCGGTACCCCGCGTCGTTCCGGAAGACGAGCGTCTTCGCGTACGTCGCCGTCCCCTCTGGCGACGCCGGCGCCGGCACGTCGACCCGCCAGACGTCGAAGAAGCGCGGGTCCCGCTCGTTCGTCGCCGCGAAGAACGCCCGGTCGTCGTCCCTCCACCCGAGGAACTGCGCCTTCAACCTCTCCCCCGGCGTCACGTCGACCACGCGCCCGTCGAGCTCCCGCACGTACAGGTGGTTCAGCTCGTCCCCCCCTTCGTCCGCCGTGAACAGCACCCGGTCGTCGGCCGGGAAGAACGAGATCGCCGAGTTCGGCGACCCGGACGACCGCGTCAGCCGCTCCTTCTCCCCGGTCTCGAGCGTCACCGCCCAGACGTCCGCGACCCCCAGCTCGTCGCTCGTGAACAGCACCCGCTCCCCGTCCGCCGAGAACCCGGCCCCCGACACCGCCACCGTGTCGAAGAACGCCGCCGGCGCGTACGTCGCGACCTCGCGCGCCGGGAGCGGATCGAACCCGGCGCAGGCGGGGAGAGCGAACGCGAGGGCGAGGAGGGCGGAGGGACGGCTCATGCGGACTCCCGGGTGGAGGGTCGGGGACGGGGACGGGCGTTGTACCAAAGCGGGCGGGGGCGCGGCCCCGTACCCCTGCACGTCCACGTACGCGTCCACGTGCACGGGGACGGGAACGGACCCGGTCCACGCGCCTCGCTCGAGTGCGGCGTCCTCGAGCTCGGACACCGGGGAGCGGGAGAGGGAGAGGAAGACCGGGTCACGGAAAACCGGGTGGCCGGGAAACCGGGTGGCGGGGAACGGGCACCGGGACTCCGGCCTCCTTGCGCTAGTCGGTGTCCGGTCTTCCGCCCCCCGATGCCCGGTCGTCCGGCTTTCCGGTCACCCCCGACCCGGTTCCCCCTCGCTCTCCCGCTCCCCGGCGTCCGGTGCCCGGTGCCCGGTGCGCGGTGCCCGGCGTCCGGTGCCCGGCGCCCGGTCACCCGTTGCCCCGGCGTCGAGAACTCGCGACACCGGTGCGCCGGGCACGGGCACGGGCACGTGTACGTGTACGTGTACGTGTACGGCCCCGGTCCGCGCGCCTCGCTCGAGTGCAGTCCTCCTCGAGCTACAATCCTTCCCATTCCGGTGCCGTCGGGTCGACTTCGAAGCCGAGTTCGATCGCCCGGGCGCGGAACCGGAGCGCGTCGCGCGCGGCCGCGGCGGCGGCCTCGGAGTCCTCCTCCCTCCCGGCGGCCGCGTCGCGGGCGAGGTACGTCGCCG
>JBICIB010000025.1:0-5406 GCA_043101415.1 Planctomycetota bacterium JB042
GCCCTCTACCCGGCCGAGACCCCGAGGATCTCCCGGGCCCGCTCCTTCCCGGAGTCGAAGCTCATCCGCTCGCACAGCGAGGCGCGCTCGGCCGGCGGGAGGAGTTCGAGGTGCTCCTTCAGCGTCCGGAGGACGTTCAACCGGCCGTCGTCGAACGCCATCGCCCCGAGCAGCTCGCGCGCCGTCGCGGCGTCGACGCCGTCGACGAGCCGCGGCGCCACCCGGCTCAGGATCTCCGCCCGCCCGGCGTCGAACGCGGCGAGGCCGACCGCGCGGGGGAGGTCGCTCGACCGGACCCGCATCGACGGCTCGGCGCAGAGCGACTCGAACGCCGCGATCCGTCCCGCGTCGAAGGAGAACGCCTCGACGGTCGCGAGCGCCTCGTCGAACGAAACGCCCTCGAGCCGCGGCGCGAGGTGCGCGATCGCCTCCCCCCGCCCCGAGTCGAACGCCATCATCGAGACCGCCCGCCGCAGGTCGTCCGGGCCGACGGCCGGGATCTTCTCCGCGCACGCCGCGAGCACGCCGGTCCGTCCGGAGTCGAACGCCATCGCGTCCATCCACCGCACCGCGTCCTCGACGGCGACCGCCGACCGACGCGTCGCCACCGCTTCGACGACCTCCCCCCTCGCGCCGTCGAACGCCATCGCCTCGACGGCGACCGACGCCCGCTCTCCCTCCAGCCCGCCGGTCGGGAGGAGCTCGTTCAGCACGAGCTCGAGTTTCACCTCGTCGGTGGTGATCTCGTCGAGGAGGCCGCGCAGCGCGGCCGCCGAGCCGTCGTCGACGTCCGGCCGCACCCGCGCCGCGACGGTGTGCAGCGCCTCCGCGCTCCGGGTCCGGGAGAGGAGCCGCCCGGCCTGGTTCGGCGAGACCGCGTGGTCGAGCCGCGCGCACCCCTCGGTCAGGATCGTGTCGACGACCGCGGCGTACGGCCGGCTGCCGCGCGGCCCCTCGGCCCGGACCGCCTCGCCGATCGCGACGAACACCTCCGCGTCGGCGTCGCCGCGAACGACGATCGTCTGCGACTCGCCGCGGAGGAACTCGTAGCCGTGGACCGCCTCCGTCAGGAGGAGGATCCGCTCGGCGTCGATCGCGTCGGCGGCGGTCACCGCGGCGACCAGCGCCGCGTGGTGCTCCTTCGAGTCGGGGAGTCGGACCGTCGCGAGCCGCTCGCGCGTCGCGACGACGTCGTCGGCGGCGAGGAGGGCCGCCGGCGTCCCGAACGCCTCGGCGAACGGGGGCCCGTCGCGGGTCGGGCGGCCGCGGTGCGTCGACTCGCACGCGGTCAGCAGCAGGCAGGTCAGGACGAACGGGGCGACGGCGCGCATGGGCACCTCCTCGGCGGGGAGGGGTCCCAGCCTACTCGACGACCCCGGATCGGGCGCTAGGAGCCCGCGGAGCTCGTCGGGCGACGCTCGGTCACCCAGAGCCGGTACTCCCAGAGGTCGTCGAACTGACGCGGGTCGGTCGTCAGCTTGATGCTCGTCACCTTCAGGAGCTGCGACTCGTTCTCGATCCACCAGGCGAACTTCGCCGCCCGCTCCCGGTCGAAGCGCGGACGCTGCCGGCCGGACTTCTGCCAGGTCAGCTCGTACGACGTGTCCTCGAACCCCTTCTGCTTGCCGCTGCGCGGGGTGTCGTCCCGAGGGGCGTCGACGCTCGGCCGGGGGAGGCCGGCGTTCGTCGCCATCTTCTCGAAGAACGTGAGGAGCTTGTTCTCCGCCTTGGCGTTGACGTAGTCGTTCCGCTCGATCTCGGTCCGGAGGGCGTCGATCTCCGACTTCGCCTCCGCGACCTGGCGCAGCCCCTGGAGGGAGAGCTTCACGTCCTTCGAGGCCTGGTCGAGCTTGTCCTTCAGCCAGAAGTGCGTCCCGACGCCGGCGGCGGCGAGCAGGAGGAGCGTCCAGATGACGACCTTCGCGGGGTCGACGTTCTTCATCAGTACTCCTCCCGCTTCGGGTAGACGACCTTCAGGCCGGTGAAGTTCACGAACTCGGACGTGGCGCGCGTGGTCGGCCGCACGACCTCCTCGATCCCCTCGATCTCGTTCAGCGCCCCGATCAGCTGGTCGAGCGCCGCGTTCGACGTGACGTTCCCGGTCAGCTCGATGACCGGCTGCTGCTGCTGGCGGACGACGATCGTCATGTCCTCGAGCAGGAGCTTGCCGATCGCGTCCATCCGCTTCTGGATGGCGGCGAAGCAGTCGCGCCACATGATCAGGGCCGACGGCAGCTCGGGGATCGCCCCGCCGCGGCCGAGCTGCGACTTCAGGTCGTCGATCTTGATCTGCATCCGCTGCCGCATGTGATTGATCGACAGCTTCGACGGCTCGCTGTACTTCTCGGGGAGGACGGCGTCCTTCCCCATCGCGGCGCGGTAGAGGTCGAACGCCGGCTTGTGGATCCGGGCGATGTCCGCGCTCTTCGTCTTGAACAGGAACGGCGTCTTCACCGACAGGCTGCGGACGTCGAACAGGTTCCAGAGGAGGACGAGGAAGAGGAGGAAGCCGCAGAAGTAGATCGCGGGCTCCTTCACCTGGTCGAACCGCCGGGCGTACCGGCACTCCTCCTGGCGGAAGTCGATCCCGGTCGCGTCGTGGCCGGCGAGCTTGTACGCCAACCCGAGCGACGTCAGCCCCTCGTCCTCGAGCACCTGCGCGTCGTCGCCGACCAGCGAGTGCTCGACGCGGTCGAGCCAGTCGAGGCGCTCGACCGGCGCGTCGATCCCGAGCTTCTCGGCCACCTCCTCGGCGAACCCGGCGAGGCGGCTGCCGGGGCCGGTGATCAGGATCTTCTCGATCTCGAACGACTCGGGGAGGCGGGAGACCGCGAGCGTCCGCTTCACCTCGCGGGAGAGCTTGCCGTAGTAGTCGCCGACCTTGTCGGCCGCGATCCCCTGCGCCAGCTCGCCGGAGCTCTTCTCGGTCTCCGGCGGCTCGGTCGGGACGACCGGCGCCACGAGGTCGCCCTCGGTCCGATCCTCGAGGAGCTGCGCCGCGTCGCCCGCCAGCGCCTCCCCGCCGAGGTCGGCGGCGAGCCGCGCCGCGACCGAGTCGGACCCGAGGCGGATGGCGCGCCCGGAGACGAGCCGCCCCTCCGACACGAGCAGGAGGTTCGTCGTCCGGCGCCCGCAGTCGAGCACCACGAACGACCCGTTCTCCTCCGCGTATCCCAGGCCGGAGATCGCGTTGAACGTCGACATCACGTCGAGGTCGACCATCAGCGGGTCGACGCCGGCGCGGGAGAGGACCTCGAACCGGTTCAGCAGGTGGTCCTTCCGGACCGCCATCACCATGAGGTGGCTCTTCTCGCGCTCCTCGCGGAGCTTGTACGAGCTGACCACCACGTCGTCGATGTCGCAGTTGAGGAGGTGCGACTCCGCCTCGTACTTGATGACGCGGCGGATCTGCTCGTCGCTGGTGAACGGGAGGTCGAGCTCGCGGAAGATCGTGTGGTCGGAGTTCCACGACATCGCGACCGGCTCGCGCGAGACCTTCGCCTCGCGCATCGCCTCGTCGACGAGGTCGCCGTGCTCCTTGGAGAGGAACGACGACGCCAGCGCCTCGTCCGCGGTCCGGATGTCGACGCGGCGGAACCGCGTGACGTTCAGCTTCTTGACCGATCCCTCGGCCTCGAGGATCCGGACCTGGGTCGGCCCCATGTCGATCCCGACGTAGTTCGCCATCTTCGCCCCTGGAACGATCCTGCGGTTTCGGCCTCTATCGGCCGCGGGCCGCGTCGAACTTCTCGCGTTGCGCGTCGTCCAGCACTTCGCGCAGGTCTTCCTCGGTGCGCGCGCGCGCCTGCCGGATCTCCTCCTTCACCGCCGCCTCGACCCCGTCGAGGATGCGGTCGATCGCCTCCTCCTCGCGCTCGAGGAGCGCGCGGATCCGGTCGACCTGGTCGGGGCGGAGATCGTACTCGTCGGCGAGCATGCCGAGGTAGGTCTTTCCCGAGGCCCCATCGCCGCGCGCGCCGACGTACCCCACGGCCGCGCCGGCCGCGAAGACGAGCGCCGTGGCGAGGGCCACCCAGAGCCTCACCGCTCGGCCCCGAGGAAGCGCCACTCGAGGTACGGCGCGATCGAGCCGTCGTCGGTGGTCCGCTCGCGCAGCTCGTCCTCGACCGTCCGCGGGTGCTCGAGCTGGTCGTCGGCGCGGACCGCTCCGCCCGAGGTGACCCAGGCCGTGGCGCCGAGCGTGACCGCCGCCGCGACCGTGATCGCCTGGACCAGCCGGAGCGTCCCGCCGCCGGCGAGGCGGAGGGGGGGCGTCGCGCGCTCGTCCCGCGCCACCGCGACCCGGGCCACGAGCCGGTCGCGCAGGAGCGGCGGCACGGCCGGCGCCTCGGCGCGGCGGAGGAGCTCGCGCACCCCGACCATCTCGTCGCGGACCCGGACGGCGGCGCCGTCCCGCAGGAGCAGATCGAGCTCGCGGCGCGCCGCGTCGTCGAGCCGCCCGTCGAGCTCCAGCCCGACCAGCCTCTCCACGCGATCCGTCGTCTTCTCGTCCATCGTCGTCACCTCGCGGCCTCCGCCGTCACGGGCGCTCGTCGCCCAGGATCGTCTTCAGCCGCTTCCGTGCCCGGTGCAGACCCGACTCGATCGTCCCGACCGAGCAGCCCATGACCCGGGCGATTTCCTCGTACTGGAGCCCCTCGTACTCGCGGAGCACGATGAGCGTGCGGTCGCGCGGCTTCAGCCGCAGGAGCGCCTTCCGGACCTTCACGGCGGTCTCGCTCTCCTGGGACGCCTCGACCGGGTCGCCGACGCCGTCGGCGGAGAATCGGTCGAGCCCGTCCTCGGTCTGCTTGAACCTCCCCCGGCGCTGCGTCCCCCGCAGGGCGTCGAACGCGGCGTTCCGGGTGATCGACACGAGCCACGTGTAGAACGAGGCCCGGAAGTCGAACCGGCCGATGTGCTGGACGGCCCGAACGAACACCTCCTGGACCACCTCCTGCGCGTCGTCGACGTCGTGGACGATGCGCACGGCGACCCGGTAGATCCGTTCGTGGTACCGGTCGATCAGCTCGGTGAACGCTTCCTCCGAGCCCTCCTGGGCCCGAGCGACGAGTTCACGTTCGTCCACGACCGCGTCCATCACCGGCATGCCCCCTTCGACCGCCGGAGGGCCGGGTTCCTTCCCACGAAACCGGGTCGGAGGAGGTCAGGACGCGCCGCCCCCCGACCGGTCGTCGTCCTTCACCCAGTCGAGGACGTGCCCGAGCTTCTTCGCCTTCGTCCGCAAGTACTTCTCGTTCTTGGGGTTCGGCTCGACCTCGATCGGGACCCGCGAGACGATGGTCAGGCCGTAGCCGCGCAGCCCGTGGTACTTGCGGGGGTTGTTCGTGAGGAGGTGGAGCTTCCGCACCCCGAGGTGGCGGAGGATCTGGGTGCCGAGCCCGT
>JBICIB010000026.1:0-2534 GCA_043101415.1 Planctomycetota bacterium JB042
CAGAAGGCGGCCATGACCGCGTGGAGCGCTCCCAGGAACCACCACCCCCGCCACGCGCGGCCGGCGGCGGCGATCTTCGCGCGCGCGAGCTGGGCGCTCCGGAGCGGCGTCGCATGGAGCACGTCGAGCGTGTTCGCCTCCTCGTCGCGCCGGAACGCGGTCGCCCCCTCGATCGCGGCGAGGAACGCGGCGTGGATCAGGGCGAGCACGGCGATCAGCGCGTTCCCCGGGATCCCCGTGCCGGCCACGCCCCACCAGAGGAGGTTCAGGAGCTCGATCCCGACGAGCGCCGCCAGGAACCGCTTGCGACGACGCAGGAGTCCGGGGCGCCGCTCCTCCAGCCAGCGCAGCGGATCGGCGTCGATCGCCGCGGCGGACTCCGCCGCCGGCACCGGCACCTCGGTCCGCGTCCCGTCCGGACGCAACGCCGGGACGCTCCGGCCCGGCCGTTTCGCCGGCTTCGGATCGCGACGCACGCGCCGGATCGCGCCGCGCAGCGCGAGCCCGGTGACGACGGCGGAGAAGACCCCGTACCCGATCGCCGGGTCGGTCCCGCCGAACGCGACGGTGCGCGCGCCGCTCCCGAGCGCGAAGAACGGGTTGACGCACGAGCCGATCCACACGAACTGGTCGAACGTCCACGGCGCGACCAGCCCCGTCGCCATCACCACCCCGAAGAACGTCCAGCCGATGAGCGGGAGGACGCAGAAGAGCGCCGTCGACGCGTACGCGACCCGGCTGGCCGGCCCGAGCTCCGTCCGCGACGCGCTGGTGAAGAGCGCCATCGCCCCGGTCCAGGCGACCGTGGCGAGGACCACCGCCGCTCCGCGCAGGAGCTGACCCGGGGAGATCCCGCCGAACAGGAGCGCCAACGCCGGGAGGGAGAGCGCCGCGATCACGGTGAGCGTCACCAGGCCGACCCGGCTCAGGTACTTCCCGAGCACGAGCTGCCGGGCGGAGAGCGGCGTCGAGCGGAGCACTTCGAGCCGGTTTCGCCGCCGCTCCTGCGGGACGACGTGGGCGAGCATCCCCGGCGTCACGCAGAGCGCCGCGAGGAGCGTCGCGACCATCGTCGAGTGGTGGATCGTCACGCCGACGACGTCGCCCGGGAGCCCGTCCATGCGCCAGGCGATGCCGACGAACAGCACGAACGGGAACAGGAAGACGGCCATGCGGACGAGGAAGAACCTCCGCGTCCGGGCGAAGCCGAAGAACTCGCGATCGAGGATCGCCCTCACCGGTCCCTCACGACACGAGCCCCTTGGTCATCCGGATGAACGCCTCCTCCAGCCCGACCTGCTCCTCGGCGAACCGTTCGACCTTGTAGCCGCGGCCGATCAGCTCGGCGCAGAGGCGATGGACGTCGGCGTACCCCGCCCGGAACCGGACGAGCAGCGTCTCCCGCTCGTCCCCCTCGCGGACCGCGTCGACGTACTCGAACGACCGCACGGTCTCGGAGAGGTCGCCGAACGACCGCCCGGCCTCCGGCTCGGCGAGCGCGCGGACCTGGAAGACCCGCCCCTCGTCGGCGCCCCCGTTCGCCCCGACGCCGACCCCGCGGATCGGCCCCGAGTAGACGAGCGCCCCCTTCTCGATGATCGCGACCTCGTCGCACATCGCCGCCAGCTCGGAGAGGATGTGGCTCGAGATGAGCAGCGTCTTGCCGAGCCGACGGAGGGCGACGACGAGCTCCTTGAACTCGACCCGCGCGCGGGGGTCGAGCCCGGCCGCGGGCTCGTCGAGGAGGAGGACCTTCGGGTCGTGCAGGAGGACGCGCGCGAGGTGGAGGCGCTGGGACATCCCGCGCGAGAGGTTCCCGCAGAGGGCGTCCGCCTTCGTGTCGAGCCCGGTCAGGTCGAGCGACTCGGTCACCGCCTTCTCCGCGTCGTTCCCGCGGATCCCGTAGACCGCGGCGAAGAACCGGAGGTACTCGTGGACCATCATCTCCTCGTACAGGCCGCAGACGTCCGGCATGTACCCGATGAGGCGGCGGATCGCGGCGCGGTCCCTCGTGAGCGACCGTCCGTCGATCACCGCGTCGCCGCGCGAGGGGCGGAGGATCGTCGCCAGCATCTTCAACGTCGTCGACGTCCCGGCGCCGTTCGGCCCGATGAACCCGACCGCCGACCCCTCGGGGACGGTGAACGACACGTCGGCGACGGCGACCGTCTTCCCGAAGTTGCGCGAGAGCCCCTGCAGCTCGACCATCGGTCCGCTCATCCTCGCGCCCTCCTCGGCGTCGTCGTCGTCACGTCGGCCCGGCTCATCGCGGCTCCTCCGGCAGGTCGATCCAACGCCGGACCAGCACGTCCGCGAACCCGGCCGGCGCCCCGGCGAGCTCTTCGTCGAACGGCAGCGCGTCGGTCGGCGCGAGGAGGCGGACGTGGTCCCGCAGGTTCTCCTGGCCGACGAACCACGGCAGCGCGTACGGCGAGGTCGTCGCGGTCAACCGCGTCGGTCCGGCCCGCCGATCCTCCGGCGACAGGCGGAACAGGCTCGACAGGAAGAGCGCGCTCCGGAGCGCCGAAGGGGTC
>JBICIB010000027.1:0-4059 GCA_043101415.1 Planctomycetota bacterium JB042
CCCGCGTGTCGACCCCCTCGATCCCGACGACGTGGTGCTCCTTCAGGTAGTCGTCGAGCGTCGCCGTCGCCCGGTGGCTCGAGGCGACGCGCGACAGCTCGCGGACGATGAACCCCTGCGTGTGGACCGCGCGCGACTCGACGTCCTCGGGGTTGACCCCGTAGTTGCCGATCAGCGGATACGTCATCAGGACGAGCTGGCCGCGGTACGACGGGTCGGTCAGGATCTCCTGGTAGCCGCTCATCGCGGTGTTGAAGACGACCTCGCCGTACGCCTCCCCCTTGGCGCCGAAGGCGAACCCCTCGTGGACGACGCCGTCCTCGAACACGAGGGCGGCCTTCCTGCGGTCGGTCATGACGTTTCTCGATCCGGATCGGGGTCGGAGTTGATCAGGGCCGCAAGGTATCCCGCCCCGAAGCCGTTGTCGATGTTCACCGTGGCGACGTTCGAGGCGCAGGAGTTCAGCATCCCGAGGAATGCGGCGAGGCCCCCGAACGAGGCGCCGTAGCCGACGCTGGTCGGGACCGCGATCACCGGGCGGGCGACCAGGCCCCCGACCACCGAGGGGAGCGCCCCCTCCATCCCGGCGCAGACCACGAGCACCCGCGCCGCGCGCAACAGCTCTCCCTCGGCGAGGATACGGTGGAGGGCGGCGACGCCGACGTCGAACCGGGCCTCGACCCGCGCCCCCATCAGCTCGGCGGTGACGCGCGCCTCCTCGGCGACCGGGATGTCCGCCGTCCCCGCGGTCACCACCGCCACGAGCCCCTTTCCGGGCGGCCGCTCCGCGCCGTCGCGCTCGATCGTGATCGCCCTCGCGCGCTCGTGGCGCACGGCGGTCGGGCAGGTCGTTCGGACCGCCTCCCAACACGCCTCGTCCGCCCGGGTCAGGAGGACCCGATCGGCCCGAGAGGCGAGCTCGGCCGCGATCGCCGCCGCGTCGTCCGGCCGCTTCCCCTCGCAGAGGACCACCTCCGGGAAGCCGCAGCGGAGCTCGCGGTGGTGGTCGAGCCGCGCGAAGCCGAGGTCGCCGATCGGCGGGGCGGCGAGGCGACGGGCCGCCTCGTCCGGCGCGACCCGGCCGGCGGCGACCGCGTCGAGGAGTTCCTTCAGCGAGTCGTGGTTCATTGTCCGGTCGCGTACGCGTCGAGGGTGAGGTCGTCGGGCCCGCGCCGGACGAGCTCGTGGTAGCCGAGCCCCGCGATCATCACCGCGTTGTCGGTCGTCCGGGCGAGGACCGGGAGGAAGACCCGCACCCCGCGCTCGGCCGCTTCCTCCGCGAACCGCTCGCGCAGCCGCGAGTTCGCCGCGCAACCGCCGCCGATCACGAGGTCCTCGGCGCCGGCCCGGTCGACCGCCCGGAACGCGGCCCGGACCAGCCCCTCGACGACCGAATCCTGGAACGACGCGGCCATGTCGCGGACGTTCTCCTCGGTCGTCTCGAGGGGGGGGTGCTTCGAGTTCCGTCCGGTCACCCGATAGAGGACGGCGGTCTTCAGCCCGGAGAACGAGAAGTCGATCACGTCCCGCTCGCGCCCGAGGAGCGGCGGTTTGAACGGGAACCGCGTCCGGTCCCCCTCCTTCGCGAGCCGGTCGATCACCGGGCCGCCGGGGTAGCCGAGGTCGAGGATCGCCGCCACCTTGTCGAACGCCTCTCCCGCCGCGTCGTCCGCCGTCGAGCCGATCTCGACCGGCTCGAACGGCGCGTCGTGTCGGAACAGCGAGGTGTGCCCGCCGGAGACGACCAGCGACACGAACGGAGGGCGCGGCGGGACGGGCTCGTCCATCCACGAGGCGTAGACGTGGGCCGCGATGTGGTCGACGCCGACGAGCGGCTTGCCGGCGGCGAGCGCGAACGCCTTCGCGGCGGAGAGGCCGACGAGGAGCGCGCCGATCAGACCGGGGCGGTGCGTCACCGCGACCGCGTCGACGTCCGCCGGCCGGAGGCCCGCCCCTTCGAGAGCGCTCTCGATCACCGGGAGGATCACCTCGAGGTGGCTCCGACTGGCGACCTCCGGCACCGGGCCGCCGAACTTCGCGTGCAGGTCGACCTGCGAGCGGACGACGTCGGAGAGGACGACGCGGCCGTCCTCCACGACCGCCGCCGCGGTCTCGTCGCACGACGATTCGATGCCGAGGACCTTCACGTCAGTCGATGGCGGGGAAGACCTTCTCCCCGCGCAGCTGGTCGACCGCGGCCCGGAGCTGCCGGTCGACGTGGCCGTCCTCGCTCTCGACGTTCCGCTCGTGCGCCGGGCACCGCTCGGCGATCTCGGCCCAGGTCTCCTCGTCGATCTCCCGGTCGGCGAGGTCCCCGTACAGCCAGCGCTGCTCCCCGTGCGTCCGGATCGGGACGAACAGGTCGGGGTGCAGCCCGCGGTCCTCGACGAACCGCTGGGGGTCGTCGTTCCGGCGGCGGAGCCGTTCGAGCGAGCGGCCGGCCGGCGTGATCCAGCGCGACGTGGTGATCTTGATCCGCGCGATCCGCTCCTCGCCGTCGACGACGTAGCGGCGCGGGATGACCGACTGGACCATCCCCTTCCCGAACGTCCGGTCGCCGACCAGCGTGGCGCGGAGGTGGTCCTGCAGGGCGCCGGCGACGATCTCGGTCGCGCTCGCCGACGCGCGGTCGACCAGCAGGGCGAGCGGCACGCCGCGGAACGTCGCCTCGCGCTTCGACGTCCGGTACACCTCGTTCGTCCCCGGCGTCCGTCCCTCGGTCCGGAGGACGATCCCGTCGTCGAGGAAGAGGCTCGTCACCTCGATCGCCTGGTCGAGGAAGCCGCCGCGGTTGCCGCGCAGGTCGAGGACGAGCGACTTCATCCCGTCGAGGGCGAGACGGTTCAGCGCCTCCTCCAGCTCGTCGACCGACCGCTCCTGGAACTGCTTCATCCGGACGTAGCCGATCCCGCGCTCGGGGTCGACGATCCGCGGGTCGACGACCGACGGCCGCCAGATCCGGGCGCGGAGAACCTTCCGCTCGTACGGATCGGCGGTCTCCCCCTCGGGCGCCCACGGCTGGATCCGGAGGTCGACCGGCTTCCCCTCGCCGTCCTTCACCTTGATGAGGTCGGTCACCGCCTGGGTGCTCATCTCGCGCGTGTCGACCCCGTCGACCCCGACGATCCGGTCCCCGGGCCCGAGCCCCGCCCCCTCCGCCGGCGACCCGGGGAAGGCGTACAGCACGGTCACCGCGGGGGCGTCGCCGTAGATCATGAACCCGATCCCGACGTAGTTCCCCTCGTTCTCCTCGGTGAACTCGTCCTCCATGTCCGGGTCGATGAACTGCGAGTACGGGTCGCGATTCACGATCCCCCGGATGGCGTCGTACGCGAGCTCCTCCGGGCGGGTCTGCTCGTAGTACCGGTCGGAGACGAGGCGGGCCGCGTCCATGATCCACGCCATCTCGTCCCGCTCCTCCGTGCGGAGGGCGTCCTTGAAGAGGACGTGGTACATGAACAGGGCGCACGTCGTCGCCACGAGGGCGGGGACCAGGAAGGCGGTGAGGAAGGCGCGCGTGGCGGAGTTCATGACGGCTCCATCCTAGCCGGTCGTCGCCCGCCCCGGCCGGGGTTCGACGGGGGCGCCCGCCTCAGGAGAGCGAGGCGACGAACTCGGCGATCCGGTCGCAGCCGCGCTGCAGGTCGTCGAGGGAGGCGGCGTACGACAGGCGGAACGCCCGGTCGACGCCGAACTCGCCCCCGGGGACGACCGAGACGTGGGCCTCGTCGAGGAGGGCGTCGCAGAACGCCGCCGAGTCGGTGATGGCGGTTCCCGCGGGGCTGGT
Organism: Planctomycetota bacterium JB042; assembly: GCA_043101415.1. Lineage (GTDB taxonomy): Bacteria > Planctomycetota > B15-G4 > B15-G4 > JADJEK01 > JAUIEL01. Next base: position 3,788 of record JBICIB010000027.1, read on the forward strand.
CCGGCCGATCAGCGCGGCGATCGAGGGGAAGACGTAGAACGCCCCCTCGGGGACCGGGACCTCGAGCCCCTCCACCGCGGAGAGTCGGTCGCGGACCAGGCGCTGGCGCTCCTCGAACGCCTGCCGCATCCGCTCGACGTCGGGGGAACACTCCTCGATCGCCGCGATCGCCGCGTGCTGGGCGATCGAGTTCGCGTTCGAGGTGGTGTGGCTCTGGATCTTCGCCATCGCCGCCAGCACCTCGCGCGGCGCCAGCGCGAAGCCGAGCCGCC
>JBICIB010000028.1:0-9818 GCA_043101415.1 Planctomycetota bacterium JB042
CCGGTCACGACGCCCGGAAACCAAGCCCCGTGCCGGCCGCGTGCATGTCCGAGCGAACGAAGGAGCTCCTCCCCCCGAGGGGCCGGGCCGACAGCGAACACCCCACCCCTACCCCCACCCCCTCCCGTACCCGTTCACCGCCCCGCGCGCAGCGGACCCCCGCGAAGCGGCCAAACGCTCCACGCGAAGTGGACCCCGGCCCGCGCAGCGCCGCAACCGCCCCGCGCGCAGTGCCCCCCGCCCCGCGCAGCGGTGTCCCAGCCTCGCGCAGCGACCCCAGCCCAGCGCAGCGCCGCAAGTTGCCGATTTCGTCCGAAGGATCCCGAACCCAAGCTGCACCATGCTGTTCCCACTCCACCCCGGACCGATCCCCGTGCCCCCCACTCCCCTCCTCTCCGTCCGCTCCCTCTCCTACGCGTACGACGGCCGGCGAGCCGTGAACGACGTCACCTTCGACATCGCCCGCGGCGAGATCTTCGGTCTCCTCGGGCCGAACGGGGCGGGCAAGACGACCACGATCTCGTGCGTGTCGGGGTTGAAGCACGGCTGGGAGGGGGAGCTCTCGTTCGGCGGCGTGCCGTTCGCGCCGCAGGAGGACGCGGGACAGCGGGCGCGGCTCGGGGTGGTGCCGCAGGAGCTGGCGGTGTACGAGCACCTGTCGGCGCGGGAGAACCTCCGGTTCTTCGGCGGCCTCTCCGGGCTGGAGGGGGACGCGCTGACCGACCGGGTCGACGCGGCGCTGGAGCTGGCCGGGCTCGCCGAACGGGCGGACGACCGGGTGACCGAGTACTCGGGCGGGATGAAGCGTCGCCTCAACCTCGTCGTCGGCGGCCTGCACGAGCCGGACCTCGTCGTCCTCGACGAGCCGACCGTCGGCGTCGACCCGCAGTCGCGGAACCACATCTTCGAGGCGCTCGAGACCCTGCGCGACGGGGGGCGGACCCTCCTCTACACGACCCACTACATGGAGGAGGCGGAGCGGCTCTGCGACCGGATCGCGATCCTCGACGAGGGGAGCGTCGTCGCCATCGGCACCCGGACCGAGCTCGCCGAGACGGCGGGGATCCCCGGCGCCGACCTCGAGCGCGTCTTCCTCGAGCTGACCGGAAAGAGGCTTCGCGACCGATGAACGGATGGACCGCCGCCTGGCTCCTCGCCCGGAAGGATCTCCGCGTCTACTTCCGCGACCGCTCCGGCGTCGCGCTCGGGTTCGGGCTGCCGGTGATCCTCGTGCTGGCGTTCGGGTTCGTCTACCAGATGACGTTCGGCAACCAGGGCGGCGGCATGAGCCGGACGACGCTCTGGGTCGCGGACGAGGACGGGACGGCGGCGAGCGCGGCGTTCGTCGAGCGCCTCCGCGACGCAGACATGCTGGCGGTCCGGCCGCGCGACGCCGACGACCCGATCGACGCTGCGAAGGCGAGGCGGATGGTCGAGGACGGCGAGGCGCACCACGCGCTGGTCGTCCGCGCCGGGTTCGCCGACGCGATGGCCGAGCCGCGCTTCCCCGACCTGGAGATGATCCGCGACCCGGGCCGCACGCTCGAGGCGCAGATGGTCTCGATCGGGCTGATGCAGGCGTTCTTCTCGTCCGGGAGCGCCGAGCTGACGCCGCTCCTGACCGCGCGCGCGCTCGACGCGGCCGGACTTCCGAGCGCCTGGAGCGAGCGGATGCTCGCGGTCTCCCGGACCTTCTCGAGCACGGTCGAGTCGATGTTCGTCGAGGCGGACGCCGAGGGGCTCCTCGACGACGGGGCGGCGGCCGACGGGGCGGACGCGGCGGGCTCCGGAGGCGGACTCGACCTCTCGTCGATCTTCTCGAACCTCGTGCCGGTCGAGCACGTCGACGTCACGCCGCCCGAACGTCCAAAGCAGCTCACGTACATGCTCGCGCACAACATCTCGGGGATCAGCGTGATGATGCTGATGTTCGGGCTCGTCGCGTGCGGGATCCTCCTGCTGCAGGAGCGGGACGAGGGGACGCTGAAGCGGCTCCTCCTCGCCGCGGTGCCGCGGTCGTCGATCCTCGGCGGGAAGTTCCTGTTCACGGCGATCGTCGGCGCCGGCCAGCTCGCCGTGATGTTCCTGGTCGGCGGCCTCGTCTTCCGCGTGAACCTCCTCCGCGACCCGGTGACCCTGCTGGTGGTGAGCGCGGCGCTCCTGTTCGCGGTCACCTCGTTCGGCATCCTCATCGCCTCGCTGGCGCGGACGATGAAGCAGGCGGAGGGGATGTCGACCCTGGTGATCCTCCTGATGTCGGCGGTCGGCGGCGCGTGGTTCCCGCTGCAGATGTTCTCGCTGCCGGCGGCGGGCGAGATCGTCTGCCGCTGCACCCTCACGTGGTGGGCGATGTCGGCGTTCCAGGGGATGCTCTGGCACGGGAAGACGATGGCGGACGCGGGGATGCTCCGGGACGTCTCCGTGCTCGTCGCCTTCGGCGTCGTCGCCTCGCTGATCGCCTGGCGGGTCTTCCGGCGGCGGTTCGTCGAGGCGTGAGGCCGCGCGGGCGCGCCTCGCCCGGCCCGGGAATCCCGCGCGGGGACGGGCGGACGAACGGCTCCCGCTCGCCTATCATCCGCGCATGGCGGACCCACGACCGACGCGACGGCGCCTCCTCGTCGCCCTGCTCCTCCCCCTCGGGCTGCTGATCGCGGCCGGGGCGCTCCTCCCGACCCTCCTCTCCACCGGCCCCCTGCGCGGGGTGGTCCGCGCGTCGCTCGCCCGGCGCCTCGGGACGCCGCTCGCGTTCGACTCGATCGCGCTGTCGTGGACCGCGCCGACGACCGTCCGCGGGCTGTCGGTGGGCGGGCGGGGCCGGTTCGCCGAGGAGACGCTCCTGCACGCCGGCACCGCCACGCTCGGCGCCTCGTTCCCGACGCTCCTCGCCGGCGACCTCCCGGCCGACCTCGAGCTCGAGGACGCCGAGGTCCGGGTGACCCGGGACTCGATCGGCGCCGTCGACTGGGCGGTCTCGTTCGGCGAGTCGTTCGCCGGCGCCGAGGAGCTCCGTCTCCGGCTGCGCCGCGGGACGGTCCGGGTCGAGGACCGGACGAGCGGGACGATCTCCTGGCTGCGCGACGTCGATCTCGAGCTCGACCCGGCCCGCGCGCGGTTCTCGCTCGACGCGACCAGCGAGACCCCCGCCGGACGCGGCGCCGTCCTCGCCCGCTGGACCCCGCGGGACGACGGGGCGATCGCCGTCGAGGGGGTCGCGCGCGGCCTCGACCTCGGCTGGTACGAGCCCCTCCTCGCCGCCTTCGTCGGCGGCGGCGAACTCGCCGGCCGGGTCGACCTCGACCTGAACGCCGTGCTCGGCCCGGGCGCGCGGATCGACGGGACCGCGAACGGCACCCTGAAGGGGATCCGGCTGGTCGCGCCGAGGATCACCGGCGCGCTGCCGATCCTGGCGACCCTCGTCACGTGCGAGGGCGGGCTCGGCGCCGACCTCGAACGCGGCGTCGTGTCGTTCGACGCCTTCCACCTCACCAGCTCCATGGTCGAGCTCGAGGGGAACGGCCACCTCGCGCTGGAGGAGGGCGGCCTGACCGGCGACGCCGTCGTCCGCTTCAACGCCGACTGCGGCCGGGCGGTCCGCCGGATCCGCCCGCTCCTCGTCGGCTGGGTCCCGTTCCGGAACGTCACCGGCAGCGTCGACCTCCGGCTCCGCCCGCGCGGCGCGCTCCCGGCGCGGCGGTTCGACCTCGCGGTGACCGCCGAGCAGTTCGCCGTCCAGCCGAGCGAGACGCTCCACCTGCCGATCGGCACGTCCGCGCTGTTCGCCGACGTCGCGTTCGACCCGCGCGCGGGGCGGGTCTCGCTGCGGGACCTCCGGACCGAGGCGCGGTTCGGGGACCTGACGGGGCACGTCGACCTGACCTGGCCCGCCGGGGAGCGGCCGCTCGCGCTCGACGCCGACCTCTCGCTGACGTCGGAGACGCGCGACCTCGCGTCGTTCCGGCACGTCGTCCTCCCCGGGATCCCGCTGCTGATGGCCGGCCCGGTCGAGGCGAGGCTCCGGACGCGGTTCGACGAGGCCGAGCGGACCGCGCGGTTCGAGGTCGCGTCCGAGTGGTTCGACGTGAACGTCGACCACGACCGGGGCGGCGGCCGGATCGACACGTACAACTTCTTCGGCAAGCCGTTCGAGGCGACGCTCGACCTCGAGGCCCCGGGCGGCGCCGAGGACCTCCTCGCGACGGCCGCGGGACGGCTGGTCGTCGACGCGCCCGGCTGTTCGATCTACCGGAACGAGCTGGAGGACCTCGACCTCGAGGTCACGATCGCCGGCGGCACGGCGACCGTCGACCGGGCGACGGCGCGCGGGTTCGGCGGGTCGATCTCGGCGACCGGGGCGCTCACCTTCGCCGGCGCCCCCCCGCGACTCCGGGCCGAGCTGGAGGCGGACGGGCTGAAGATCGAGGACCGCTTCCCGGCTTGGTTCGCGGCCTGCGTGGCGCCGGTCTTCGCGGCCCGGCCGGGACCGTTCGCGGTGAAGAACGACCTCCGCCTCGAGGGGCGGCTCCAGGTCGAGGCGGACGGCCGGCGGCTCCACGAGTGGCTCCGGACCCTCCACGGGGAAGGGCGGGCGCGGATGGTCGGCAGCGAGGTCGACGGGTCGCCGCTCCTCCAGGCGCTGGTCGAGCCGTTCGGCGAGCCGGGGCCGCGCCGGGTCGACGCGATCGAGACGACGCTGTCGATCGAGGACGGGCGCATCTTCTCCACCCCGACGGTCCGCCTCGGCGACGGCGGCGAGCTGACGCTCCGGGGCGAGGCGAACGGCCTCGGCGAGCTCCGGTATCAGGTCGCGGCCGAGTCGATCTTCGGGTCCGCGTTCGTCGAGGACCACCGGATGGTGCTGGCGCCCGACCTCTTCCGCATCGAGGGGCGCTTCGACCGGCCGGAGTTCGTGCTCCCGAACCCGGGGACGTGGAGACGCCTGGCGCGGGAGGGGAAGCTCGAGGAAGAGATCCGCAAGATGCGGAAGATGCGGAATCCTTGACGGACGGATGTTCGACGAAACCCGCCCGCCCCCCGAAACGTCCAAGATCCGCACGCGCCGACCGGCGGGCGCCGTGCGGCTTGATTTGGCGGGGTTCCGCGCTTGCGGATCGCGCTAAGCCTCGTAAGGTAGCCGGTTTCGGGGGACCGGACGCGATCGAGCGCGGTGGTCGCATACCGGGAAGAAGGTGCCGCGTCGCGGGAGGGGCGGTGATCGTCATGGTTGGTGAAAGTCGGATCGACGACTTCATTCAGGCGTTCTCGGCGCTGACGGCGACGGGCGATCGGGAAGCGGATCTCGGTCGCCTGCTCGAGGCGGCGTTGAAGCTCGGGGCGGGGACGCGTGCCCACGCCATCCTGATGAAGAAGAACACGGTGACGGCCGAGGCCTCGCGGTCGCGCGACGGCAACCCGTTCCAGATCGAGGAGGACGTCCGCAAGGCGGCCGCCCGCCACGGGATCGCGGCGCAGGACGGCAACGCCCCCGCGGTCGAGCGGACGGACGGGCGGGTGATCATCCCCTTCGCGTTCAACGACAAGGAGGGGGCGGCGATCACGCTGTTCGGGCTGCCCGAGGACGGCGCCGCCGACCTCGGCGTGGCGCTGGCGTGGGCCGGGACCCGGGTGCTCTCCCTGACCGAGGAGACCCGCACCGCCCGCGAGCGCGTCGGCCAGGCGGAATCGGCGCTGACCCAGGGCGGGGTCGGCGCGGTCGCCTACCTCAAGCCGGTCTCCGAACTCGAGCGGGACGCGATCGAGCTCGCGCTGCGGTCGAGCGGCTGGAACAAGGAAGAGGCGGCCCGGCGGCTCGGGATCTCCCGCGCATCGATCTACATGAAGGTGAAGAAGTACGGCCTTCAGCACCCGCCGAAGGAGAGCAACGGCGAGTGATCGCCGTCCTCTCCGGGCGCGACCGCGTCAGAGGTCGCGCCCGCGCGGAAACGCGCTCTCCTCTTCCGGGAACTCCGGGTGCCGGTAGAGGACGCCGCCGTTCCAGACCTCGCGCACCGGCTCGCGATCCTTCGCGCGATAGTCGTGCTTGTACCCGCTCCCCGTCGAGTAGTGGGTGACGAAGCTCCGGCGCGTCAGCCCCTTGTCGTTCGCCGGCATCCCGCCGTGCGCGAGCGCGCCGTGCCAGAGGAAGACGTCCCCCTTCTTCGGAGCGAACGGCTCGGGCGCGAGGCCCGCCTCCCGGAGCCGCGCGTGGATGTGCTCCGAGAACTGGTCGTCGTTCCGGGTCGAGTGGACGGTGCGGAACAGTCCGTCGCCCCAGTCGAACTTCGGGATCGTGTGGGAGCACTTCGCGTAGGCGAGCGGACCGGCGTCGGGCGAGATGTCCTCGAGCGCGACCCAGGAGGCGGCGAGGTGGCTCGGGATCTCCGCCCGGACGTACGCGTAGTCCTGGTGCAGCCCCTGCTCGCTCCCCTTCAGGAAGGTGAGCGACTGCATCGCCACGACCTCGTCCCGGAAGATGTGGCCGAGCATCCGCACGATCGAGGCGTGGAGCGAGATCCGCTTCCCGGCGACCGACCAGTTGTGGAAGTCGAGGATGCGGATGCCGTGGGCGCGCGGGTCGCTCCCCTCCCAGTCCTTCACCTTCTGGTACGAGTCGTATCCGGTCGAGACGAGCGGCGAGTGCTCGCGGCGCTCGAACAGCTCGTCCAGGTCGGCGAGGTACGCGTCGATCAGCGCCGGTTCGATCGCCTGCTCGAGGACGAGGAACCCGAAGTGCGTCCAGTGCACGAGCTGCTCGCGCAGCTTGATCCGCCGCGCGGGGTCGTCCTCGACCGACGCGATGTACCGGTCGAGCTCGCGCCCCCACGCGTCGAGCCAGGGGAGCGATTCGGAGTCGAAGTCGAGTGTCATCTTCCAGATCCTCGCGGCGGACGGACGATCGGCCCCTTCTTCGGGCGGAGCGAGTACTCCCGCCGGACGAAGTCGGACCATCCATCGATGAACTGTCCCGTGGTGATCCCGTACGCCTCCTTGAGCGCGTCGCGGGTCTCGAGCTGATCGTTCGTCATCAGGGAGATCAGCTTCGGCATCTTGGTCGGGTCGAGCCACATCAGGTAGTCGACGTACGACCAGGACATCCAGCGCTCCTCGTCGTTCAGGGTGTCGGCCCCCTTCCGGATCACCTCCGGGAACGACGGGTACTCGCCGCCCTGGAACTCCTTCTTCACGAGCGCTTCCCACGACTTCTCGCGGTACTGGCTGAACCCCGCGCTCTCCTGCGAGCAGGTCAGCTTCGGCGGCCCGAACAGGCGATGCTCGAGGTAGAAGGCGAGCCCCTCGTACATCCAGCCGTACCGCTTGAACAGCCAGTACTGGTAGATCTTCCCGAGCTGGATGTCGTGGTAGATGTGGTGGCTGACCGAGTGGACGAAGAACTGGTGGCGGTGCTCGTCGTCGCCGAGGATCTTCTCCGGGTCGTCCCAGGACACCATGTTCGACCGACCCGGGCCGATGATCTGGACCTTCTGTCCGCCCTGGATCGGCTTGTCGACGAACGACGGCGCGAGGTTGATCGCGGGGAGCTTCCGCTCGAACATCGCGAACTTGAACTTCGTCCCGATCATCTGCGACTGCTCGTCGATCCGATGCAGATCGATGATGTAGCGGTACAGCTCCTCGGCGCGCTCGGCGTAGAGGTGCGCCGCGTCGTGCATCCGGACCGTCTTGCGGCCCACTTTGATCTTCGGGATGTCCCACGAGAGGATGAAGTGCTCGGTCTCGATGTGGATGCACTCGGTCCGGGCGACCTTGTCGACCTCCTCCCGACGCTTCTCGAGCCACGCCTTCCGCTTCGCGATCTCCCCGGCGAACTCCCGATCGGCCGCCTCCTTCACCGACGGGGTGAGGCAGTCCGGACACGGGACCCAGTCGAGGCAGAGCGCCTCCGGGTCGTGGTCCATCCAGTAGGAGCAGTAGAGGACGTCCTTCTCCTGCTCGAGGACGTCCGCCTTGTGCTCGTGCGCGATCTTGCCGGTCGTCTTGCAGTCGCCGCACAGCTTCTCGCCCTTCTCCTGGGCCCAAGCGGCGGGAGAGAGCACGAGGAGGGCGGCGAGGAGCGGCAAGGGCCTCGGGAGAGCGGTCATCGACGATCCACCTTCGGGGCAGGGCGCAGGAACGATCGATCCTACCGGATCGCCGGGGGGGCGCGGAACGTCAACCGCTCCCCTTCGGCGGGAGGACGCGCGGCCCCTTCGACGGCCTCGACGAATAGTGCGTCTTCACGAACTCGGTCCAGCCGTCGACGAACTGCCCGACGGTGATCCCGTACGCCTGCTTCAGGGCGTCCCGGTCCTCGAGCTGCGGCCCCTTCAGCAAGGTGAGGAACTTCACCATCTTGTGCGGGTCGAGCCACATCAGGTAGTCGACGAACGACCACGCGAACTGGTGGTCCTTCGAGTCGAGCGTCTCCGACGCCCGGCCGACGATCGCCTGGAACTTCACCTCGTCGCCGGCCGCCAGCGCCTTCTTGACGTTCGCCTCCCACGAGTCGCCCTTCCAGTGGACGAAGTTCCCCTGCTCCTGGTGGCACCAGGTGTTCGGCGGCCCGAAGTTCCGGATCTCGAACCAGTGCGCCATGCCGACGTGCACCCATCCGTACCGCTTCAGGAGCCACGTCTTCTGGATGCCGATCTCGTTGGTGATCAGGTGGCTGACCGAGTGGACGAGCGCCTGGTGGAAGTCCTCGTCCTTCCGGAAGTCCTTCTTGTTCCGACTGGTGATGTGCTGCGACGTCCGACCGTACTGCGACTTCCGGAAGCCGTTCCCCATCCCGGCGGAGAGGACGTGGTTGCCGACCCGCCGCGTCGTGAGGTCCTTCTCGAAGATGTAGATCTCGTGGACGAGGCCGGCCGTGTTCCGCTCGGTGATGCCGTGGATCATCAGCATCTGCGCGTGGAGCTCCTCCAGCCGCTGCGCGTAGAGGTGGATCGCGTCGTGCGTCCTGAGCACCCGCCGCCCCACCTTGGTCTTCGGGAGGTCGAACGCGATCAGGAAGTGCTTGGTCCGGATGTGCTCGACCTCGTGCCCGGCGTGGGCGTCGACGTTCGCCTCGCGATCCTCGAGCCACTTCTTCCGCCGCCCGAACTCGCGGTCGAACTCCGCCCGCGCCGCCTCCTGCACCGACGGCGTGCGGCACTTCGGACAGACGATCCAGTCCATCCCGAGCGCCTCGGGGTCGCTCCGCATGAACGCCGAGCAGAAGATCACGCCCTCCTCCTGCTCGAGCGCGGCGCTCGAGTGCGCGTGCGCGACCTTCCCCGTGGTCTGGCAGTCGCCGCAGAGCGGCTCGCCGACGTCCTGCGCCGGCGCGGCGCGGCCGAGGAGCGGGAGCGCCACGGCGGCGAGGAGGAGGATCGGGGCGCGGAGGAGGGTCGGCGATCGGAACATGGAGGCTCCGGTTCAGGTCCCGAGGAGGTTCTCGATGATCTGCGCGTTCGCGTCGAATCCGGCGAGCCTCACGTGCGCCGCCGTCTCCGGGTCGAGCGCGGCCCGCGGGGCGAGGCCGACGAGTTCGCTCTCGAGCACCTCGACGCCCGCCTCGTCCGCCCGCTTCGCGATCTCGTCGAAGACCGTGCGGATCGGCGTCACCGTGTAGTTCGTGAGGTTCATCGAGACCTGCACGATCCCCCGCTCGGCGAGCTCGAACCCCATCGCCTTCACGCACGGGAAGCCGCCGTCGCGCTCGCGGATCGCCTTCGCGATCGCCTTGGCGAGCGCGAGGTCGGTCGTGGAGAGGTTGACGTTGTACGCGATCAGGAAGAAGCGGGCGCCGACCGCTGTGACGCCGGCCGTCGGGTGGACGGCGT
>JBICIB010000029.1:0-5569 GCA_043101415.1 Planctomycetota bacterium JB042
CCCTAGGTCGTGAAGCCAGCTTACTTGACGTCGCCTCAGCTGCAGCCGCTCGAGCTCAGCGCCAGAGAGTACTCGCGATGAGTCCGGCGCCACACCCGCACTCGCTCGAGGTGAGGAGACGTGGCCTTCTCGATCCTCGAGGCGTTCACGCATGTCTCGGTGCGACGCCGCCAGTTCACCGAAACGCTCGACCAGGAGATCCGCGCGAGCGACCATGCCCATCCTCCGTGCGCCGGGCCGACCCGGCCGCCGCGGCAGGAGGATGGACACTCGCCGCGGCGGTCCGAGCCGTTCCGCCGGGAGCTACCCGGCGGCCCGAACGCGATCCACTGGACGAACTTCCAAGGACTCGATCAAGACCCGTGTGATCCAGAGGTGTATCTCAAGGCTGGATCCCTGCTTGTGAGACCGCTAGTGTCGACGAGCCGGTGAAGGGCTCCCAAGGAGGGAACTGCGTTGTCTGACACGTGCACAGTTGCGCTGTACGACGTCCAGAAGTGCGGCTACTACAAGCGGAAGCAGTCAGACCCTGAGTTCGGCTCGCTCGGCGAAGTACTCACCGAGATCAGCGGATGGGCACAGGGACTTTCGCTCCAGCAGACCGCGGTTCCCGGGGCGTTGGCCGCCGATGGGAAGCCCATCTGGTGCTGCGCGGTTGCTGGACCATCGAGTACTGGTGACTTCGTTCTGACTCTGTTTAACCCAACGCAGTCCGTAAGGGGTCGCGTTGCGAGCGTTAGTCCATCAGCGACCGTGGGCGCGGCCGACATCGAGTCAACGGGCGTGAAGGATGGCACGGTTCCAGGGTTCCCCTCCTACTACTACGTGATGCCCAACAAGGACCTGGTTGCTGCCGTGACCTTCCATGGCTTCCCCTCCGAGATGCGGAGCTTCCAGTCCTACCTACGCAACTTCATGAAGTTCGCATCGCAGCACGCGGTGCCGCGCACCGACGACAAGGGTAATCTCGTGAAGAACGATGACGGAGCCGTCGAGATCCTGGGCTACCAGCGTTCCGAGGACTCTGACGTGGTCTCAGCCGAACCACGGCTCAACTGGAAGGCGAAGTGGACTGCGGCGCTACTCGACAAGATTCGAGCGGAGCGTGGGGCCATCCGAAAGGTGGTCAGAAGGGCTGAGCTGGACACGAATGCGGCTGAAGAGCGAAAGCTCGTAGCTGAAGTCTTCGAGTTCCTGCACATCGGCGATGGACGACGGAAGCTGCCTAACACGGTGGCGGTCGAGACGTTCGTCGGGTACACGCCCAGTTCGATCGAACTGGAGAGGATCATCACCAGGGCAGACCTGGGAACCTCCTGGGAGCGGATCGGCTTTCGCTTCCAAGACAAGCCCAGCAAGACCCACTGGCTGAGTCGCGCTCGCGCGTCTCGCCGGCTAGAGTTGACGGTAGCGAAGCAGGGGATCGGGTACGATGCCAAGTCGTTGCTCGATGCCCTCGTCCAGAAGCGAACGCTGATTCTCGGACGAGCTTCAAGGGCCGCTCGGTGAGGCGTGAGGAGGAGCGATGCAAGCGCGGACCAAGATCCTGATCTGCGCCGCGTTCTCCGGAACCACGGGCCTCGTGTTCGGTGCTGAGATCCCGCTGGAGCGCCAACTTCCGCTCTACGAGTCCCTTCGAACCACCTCTTCGATCATCTTCGGCGTCCTCGGTGCATGGATCGCGATCGTGCATCCGGAGGCTCTGAGAGAACTGCTTCAGCTGCAAGGAAAGCCGACCGGTGCGACCCGCCCCGCTCAGGTGAGACTGATCCTGCGGGCCATGCAAGTCGTCGCGGTGATCCTGCTCTCCGTTCTCGCGTACGGTCCGATCGCCGAGGTCCTCAGAACCTTCGACTGGCTCGCACGCCATCCCTCTATTCCTCGCGCGGTGTCGTTCTCGATTCTCTGCGCCCTGACCATCGCACAGGTCTGGACCATCTTCGCTGCCGCGTACTTCCCGGAACAGACCAACGACGACCTCAAGGCGATGGAGGATCGGACGGAGTCGGAGCACATCCTCTTCGGTCGGGGCGATTCGTCGGGCCGTCCGTAGAGTTCCGGAAAACGCTGCTGATGCTGGCTCCGAACTGTCGCGGCCCGCGCGGATGTCCACTTGAGGAAGGCGTCAGGCAGCTCCCTTTGACTTCACGCCCCCGCGGTACTCCTGCTTCGAGACGCCGAAGTCGAGGTACCGGCTCCTCGACGCCGTTCAGGAACACCACCTCGCTCGTTCGCGCGGATGTCCCGCCCGGCGCGGCCGGATCAGCGGGTCGTGGTGGGGCCGCCTCCCCCATGCTACGGTCGTCGTCCGCGGAGCAGCTGCAGTGCGGCTCCCATGAAGCCGTAGACGAACGCGATGAGGACGACCGGGTGCCGACCGAGGGCGCCGGCTGGCTGGCCGGCGCAGCCGCCCCGCCGCCAGCGTGGCGAGCGCCTCGTTCCAGAGGAGCTCGGCCGGCACCTCGTCCCCCGCCCCGGCGACCGCGTGCGCGAACGCCGCGTGCGCCTCGGCGAACCGCCCCCCGCGGAACGCCCGCTCGCCGTCGACGGCCGCCGCACCCGCGGCGACCAGCGCGACGATCAGCAGCGCGATGAGCCGGGCTTTCACGCCCCTCCTCCGTCGGCGGCGTCCGGCGACGTACTTGCGACACGCGAACTTCTCCCGGTCCGCTGCCCGCAGGGCCGACGCGAGCGACGCGTTGTCGATCCCGGGCGCCGCGGCCGCCGCCCGCCGGGCGCGCCCGCAGCTCCGCCAGCGCCCGGCGGACCCGCTCGATCGACGGGCGCGGCTCAACCGACTGACGGCGCCGACTCCGGACGAGGAGGTCCAGCGGCCGCAGCCAGGACGGCGAGCGCCAGCGCGACCTCGAGCGCGACCGCGCCGCCCGCGCACCCCTCGGGGCGGCCCGCGACGCCGTTCCCGGCGGAGCCAGGTCGCGCATCGGCGTCTGGACCGCCCCGTGCCGCACAGGCGGGGACGGTCGGGGGACCTCCCCGGCCGCCCCCCGGACCGGTCTACGCGGTGGCCTTCAGCGCCGCCTGCGGGTTGACGCCCGCGACCCCGAAGTCGTGGTAGACCCGCAGCTTGATCCCGAGCGTGTCGATCGGGTTCGGGTCGGTGTCGACGATCGGGCGCCGGAGCGAGCCCCGGAGGTAGCCGACCGTGAACGCCGGCAGGACGCGCGGGTCGGCGAGCACGTACCAGGTCGACGAGGACGATCCGCCGATCGTCGCGTCCTCGAGGTACGGCGACGTCTCGACCTGCAGGCGGTCCTCCGGCGCGAACCCCTCGAACAGCGCAGCGGCCGCGTACCGGAGCGTCGGCGGCACGAGAAGGATCCGGGGGCGCGCGAACACCGGCACGGCGCGCGCGTCCTTCTGCGCCCAGAGCGCCGCTTCGGCGAGCGGGAGGTTCGTCGAGCTGAGCGCCTTGCTCGACAGGAGGTTGCCGCGGCCGGCCGTGTAGAAGCTGTCCGACTCCTCGGCGATCTCTTCGACGAGCGCGCGCTCCTCGGCGATCGCGGCCCGCCGCGCGGAGTCGGCGAACACCTTCCGGATCGCGCCGATGTCGTCGTTCACGAGCGTCTGCCGGGAGACCGTCAGGACCGCGCCGCGGGTGTCGAGCGTCAGCGGCCCACCGTCGGCGCTCATCACGTCCGCGGCCGGGAGGCGACCGTTGGTCGGGACCTTCGTCAGCCCGCCGCCCTGCTCGAGGCGGTACGCCGTGTACGGCAGGAAGTTCTGCAGGTCCGTCCGGTCCGCGATCGCCGGCACCAGCCGCCCGACGTCGCCGTACGTCTCCGTGACGATCAGGTTGCCGACCGTCGCGAAGTTGTTCGCGATCGTGCTGTACGACGCCCGCAGCTCCGGCGCCTCCCGCTCCAGCCGCGCGTCGGACCGGAGCGCCGCCTCGACGATCTCCGCCGGCTTGCTCGGCGACCGGCCGAACGCGGCCCGCAGGTAGTCGTCGAAGATCTCGAAGAGGGCGCGGTTCCGGCTCCGAGCGGCGCGCTCGGCGCGCTGCTCGCCGAACGTGCCGACGATCAGCTCCTCGCGGACGTCGAGCGCGAACGCGAGTCGCGCGGCGAGGGTGTCGGTCGATGTCGTGGGTTCGATCGCTTCGATCGTGGGCATGGCGACGTGTCCTTTCGGGGTCGAGGTCCGTGTGCACTTCCACCGCGCGCCGCGGCCGGCCGTGCCGCCTGCGAGAAAGGGGCACGCCCGCCGAGCCACTCGGCCCGGCGAGCGCGGCCCCGCGCAAGTGCGTGGACCTTCACGTCGCGCGTGTCGACCAGAGATCGCCGAACGCCCGGGGGCAGTCCAGCAGGAACGAACGCGCCGCCGACAAAACGCTACCGGTAGTAGGTCGCCGCACGGATTCTGCCGCCGTCAGGCAATCTGCTCGTACGTCGTGATGTACCGCAGGCAGCTCTGGCAGCGCCGCCTCCGGCGGATGCGCCTCCCCGGCGCGGGCCGCGTCTCGAGGACCCGGAACACGTGCCCGCCACACTTCGGGCAGCACAGCCCGCGGGGGAACGGAGGCGTCTTCTCCGGCCCGATGCCGTCACCGGGCTCCTCCGCCGGGAGCGCCGGGCACGCGCCCTCCGTGACGGTCACCGACCGGTCCTCCTCAAACGCTGGAGTTCCGAGAGGCTCACGCGCCGGCGCTTCTTCGCCTGGCCCGCAGGCTCCATGCCCGCCAACGCCACCCCCAGAACGCTCGCCCCGACCGCGCAGCCCACCACGCAGTCGAGGAGGTGGTTGTCCCGCACCCCGGGACGGAGCGCCCAGATGTCCGCGGTCCTCTTCGACCCCTTCAGCCTCTGCCGCGTCTCCGCGGTGAGGTGCTCGGCGAGCATCCGGTGGCGGGTCTGGTCGCGCCCGAAGAGCGACAGGCAGCCCGGGTCGCCCATCGCCTGCTCGAGCCGGCTGTGGACGAACGTCTTCCACCAGTTCGTGTCGTAGATCGCGTGCCGGACGGCGCGCTTCCCCTTGTTCCCGGGGATCCTCCACTCGAGGCCGACCCGGTCGCCAGGCTTCTTCTCGAAGTCGGAGATCGCGCGGGCCGCGGGGCTGACGTACCGGCCGTGGCTCGGGAGCAGGATCGCGCCGTGCGGGCTCTGCCGGCAGACCTGGTAGACGACGTCGGTCGTCCGCCCCCACGACGCGTCGACCATGCAGAGCTCGATCCGCATCGGCGTGCCGGCGTCCCCGATCCACTCCTTCCCGAGCAGGTGGCGGGTCAGGGCGTCGATCCCGGCGAAGACCGACCCCTCGAGCCCGGCTCCTGGCGCGGCCTCGGCGAGGGTGTGCTGGGCGTCCGCGAGCGAGAAGTAGTGGCGCCGCTGGTCCGGCCAGGCACCATACGCCACGACGTACCCGGAGAACCCCTCCCCCCAGGCGACGACCACCCAGTAGAGCAGCCGCTGCTGGACGTCGATGAACGCGGTCAGGCGCGAAGCGCCGACCGGGACGACCCCCTCGGCATGGCCGTTCAGCTTCGAGGCGATGTCATCGGCCGCCATCAGCCCGGCCGCCGCCAGGCCTTCGTCGACGAGCGGCTCGTTCT
>JBICIB010000030.1:0-2597 GCA_043101415.1 Planctomycetota bacterium JB042
GACCGCGAGGTTCGACCGGAGCGTCGCCTTCAGGACCCCCCGGATGTCGACGCCGTCGACCAGGACGATCCCGGAGTCGGGCGTGCGCAGTCCGGCGAGCAGGTCCGCCAACGTGCTCTTCCCGGACCCGCGCGCGCCGCGCACGACGACGCGCTCGTTCGCCCGGATCCGGAGGTCGACCTTCCCGATCGCGGTCGTGCTCTTCCCCGCGTACGTCACGCCGCGGCACTCCAGGGCCGCCCCGCCCCGCCCCGCCAGGTACGGCTCGTCGCCGTCCTCCTCCAGCGGAAGGTCGAACAGCACCCCGAGCTTGTCGACGCCGGCGAGCAGGTCGTAGAAGGTCTCGAACTCCTTCCCGAACTTGACGAACGTGACGAGCGCGAGCGAGACGATGAGCTCGGCCGCGACGAGCTGCCCGAGCGTGAGCTGCCCCTTGATGACGAGGAACCCGCCGAGCGTGAGGAGGGCGGTCGAGGCGACGGCGTACAGCGACACCGCGCCGATGATCTGCCTCATCACGACGGAGTAGTGCGCGCGCCGCGTCCCGATGTAGTGGCTGCAGAGCTCCGCGAGGCGGGCGCTGGCGTAGTCCGGGCCGCCGAACAGCTTGTACGTCATCGGGATGCGCGCCACGTCCTCGAGCGCGGCCGCGACCGCGTACTTCGCCTTCGACTCGACCCGCGCGGACGCGACGCCGCCGCGCCCGAGCCCGAAGACGATGAACAGGATCGAGGCGATGAGCACCACGTCGAACAGCAGCAGGAGGGGGTGGTAGAAGCCGAGGACCACGAGGCCGATCCCCGATTGGAGCACGGCGTCGAGGCCGCTGATGAGCAGGCTCGAGCCGGCCTTCTGCACGGTGAGAACGTCGAAGAAGCGGTTGACCACCTCGGGCCCGTGCCCGCGGTCCCACCGCTCGGTGCGCACCCGCGGGAGCCTCGCCGCCAGCGCCATCACGACGCGGACGAAGACCCGTCGCTGGAGGATCTCCACGACGTACAGCTTGAACACCCGGACCGCGCCGGCGAACGCCAGGAAGGAGAGCAGGAGCAGACCGACGACGAACAGCGGCTGCATCAGCCCGCCGAACGCCACGAAGTTGACCAAGGACTGCACCGCGATCGGCGTCGAGAGGGTGAGGATGCCGAGCCCCACGGCCGCCCAGGCCACGATCAGGATCTCGGTCCGGTCCGGCGACACGAACCGCCACAGCCGGCGGAGGGACGTCGGCTCCGGCGCGTTCTCCTCGCGCGGCTCCTCGCCCGTGACGCTCTCCGCGCGGAACGCCGCGACGATCCGGACCTCCTCGAGCCGCAGCCGGCCGGCGACATGCCCGGGCGACGACTCGACCGTCCTCAGCTCGCGCTCCGTGAGGACGTCGGCGGAGACCAGCGGCCGCTCTCCGCTGCCGAAGATCGACAGGAGCTCGAGCGCGCCGCGACGGCGCCCGACCAGGACGACCGGCCGCCTCGGCTCCGAGGAGGCCACCGCCGCCCCGACGTCCGAGCGGAGGGGGCGGAGGCGGACTCCCAGGCGTCCGCAGGCGCGGGTCAACCGCCGGGCCACGTCCCGTTCGGCCACGTCGGCGAGGAGGTCGGCCACGACCGCTTCCACCGTCGATCGCGGCGCCAGGATTCCCGCGTCGTGCACCAGACGGCGGAGGAACTCGACGACGTCCGCCCGCGTCCGCCACGGCGCCGCCTCGCCTCCCGACGGGGCCGGATCGGCGTCCGAGGGAGCGGGACCCGGCCCGTCGAGGTCGAGTCCGTCGCCCGCGTCGCGCTCTCTCATCCCTACGCCCCCGAAGCGGAGGCCGGACCCGACGCCCGCGGACCTCGACGCTCCGCCGACCGATCGTAGACACGGTCCTCGTCCGACTCACGGACGGACCGACGAATCGCTCCGTGGCCGACCGAGCCGCATGGGCCGGGAAATCGTCCGCACCCCGGATCCTCCGGTCGGGTGTGGCGAGGTGGCGGGCCGGGGCGTGAATCCAGAGGGGCGCTCCTGTCCATGACGATCCCGCACGCGGAGGAAGTCCGTGTCGGGATCCATACGTGGACGACCTCGCCGAGGGATGCAGACTCCGGGCGAACCGTTCTCGCGCCCATTGAGAAGGCCCGGGCCGGCGCTCTTCGCGCCGCCCGGGCCTTCGAGGAGTCCGCGGCCGTCCGCGAACGCTACGGGAGGAGGTTCAACTGCAGCGCGTTCGTGACGGTCAGGCTGTTGACCATGATCTCCTGGACGTAGACGGTCTGCGGTCCGAGCCCGCCCGGGACCGGGACGACGTGGCCGCCGGTCGCGTCCGTGGAGAGCGACAGCATCAGGCCCGGGATCGGGACGAGGGTCGCTCCGCCCAGCTCGAAGACCGGCGTCGGGTTGCTGCTCAGCGAGACCGCCAGGAGCGTCGGCGCGAGCGGGGCGCCGCCGGTCAGCTCCAGGACGGCGTCGTTGCCGGCGCTCAGGTCGCCGCCGCACGCCGAGAGGCGGGCCGTCGGATCGCTCGCGAAGCCGAGATCGGGCTGGCAGGTGACGTTGCACTCGACGCGGAAGACGTGGAAGTCGTCGATCGCCGCCTCGACGAGCGAGCCGTCCCC
>JBICIB010000031.1:0-16062 GCA_043101415.1 Planctomycetota bacterium JB042
GACCAACGTCGCCTGGCTCGCGCCCGCGGTCGGCTTCGGCACGATCGACAACGAGGCGCCGCCGCTGAAGTCGAGCCCGAACGGGAACGCCTCGTCGTGCACCGCGGCGAGGAAGTGGAGGGTGTTCCCCGCCAGCGGGGCGAAGTCGGGGACCGCGTCGGCGACCGTCAGCGTCCCGCCGGCCGGGACGGACCCGAGGGGCAGGATCACAAGCAGGGGCGTGAACCCGAGCGGGAGCGACCGGCCGAACGCGGAGACCGGGCCCGCGGAGACGTCGACGAGGAGGGAGACCGGCTTGCCGACCGTCCCGGAGACCGTGAGCGACAGCGAATCGCCGAGCGCCTTCTCGACCGTCGTCTGGCCGTCGATCTTCAGGTCGGCGGCGGCGGCGGCCCCGCTCAGGCCGAGGGACGCGAACAGAACGGACGGCACGAATGCGAGGCGCATGAGGGACTCCTCCGGTGACGACCCCTGGACCGGGCCACTGTAGCGGATCGGGGCCCGCGAGCGGATCGGCCGCGGGGCGCCGGTCCGGCCCCCGGGAGTGCTACGCTTCCGCGATGAACCGACGGCTCGTCCCCTCCCTCCTCCTCCCGCTCCTCGCCGTCGGCGGCTGCTCGCCGTGGTACGGCCTCCGGCTCGACCTCTTCCCGGACGGAGTCGAGTCGGTGCGCGGGGTGAACGTGACCCCGATCGACTTCGGCTACGAACCGCGCGAGGACGTCGTCGGCGCCGCGATCGGTCCGCTCCATTCGGACGTCCGTTCGGTCACCGGCCTCCACGTGGCCGGGCTGCTGGCGCGGTCGGACGGGACGACCGGAGTGTCGGCCGGGCTGATGGTCGGCGCCGACGGGGACGTGGACGGGGTGACCGTCGCGCCGCTCGTCTTCACGCCGTACCGGCACTCGGACCTCGGGGGAGAGTTCGACGGCGCGGCGCGCGGGATCCAGCTGGCCGGCATCCTGCTCGACTTCCCGCACCAGCGCGGCGTCTCGATCGCCGGCGTGCTGCGCGCGCGGACGCTGACGGGCCTCGGCGCGGGGTACGTCTTCACCGACGTCCGCGACCGGATGGTGGGGCTGTCGATCGGGTTGGTGAACCGGGCGAAGCGGCTGAAGGGGGTGCAGCTCGGCCTCCTGAACCGCGTCGCCGAGCGCGCGGAGTGGTGGCGTTGGATGCCGCTCGTGAACGTGGGGTGGGACGCCGGCGAGGACGGCGACGAGGTCGTGCGGGGGTGACCTCCGGTCAGTCGTCCGCCGCGGACTCGTCCTCCTCCGCCGCCGCGGCCTCCTCCGCCGCCGTCCGCACGACGATGTCCCCGGTCCCGACGCGGATCACCAGCTCGAGCGTCCGTCCGCGGTCTCCGTAGCCCGCGCCGTGCCAGGTCTCGTCGTCCTTCTCCTCGAACGCGGGCGCGTCGACGCTCCCGACCGAGTGGATCGCCCGCAGCCGCACGCCGGCGTCGTCCGGGACCACGACCCGTGCCTGGGGCCCGTTCCCGATCTCGATCGAGACCTCGAGCGTCTCGTCCCAGACCGCCTCGGTGAGGTCGCACAGCACTTCGCCGAAGTTCAGTCGAGCCGTCATCGAACGGAGGGTCACGCCCGACGGCGCGACGTTCAGGCGTCCGGAGCCCATGTTCAGGTCGAGGTCGGTCGGCCGCGACGGCGGGAGGTTCAGGGTCCAGAGGTTCGTGGTCGGGCCGATCCCGGGCGCCCACTTCGCCGTCAGCGTCGCGGTCGCGCCGTCGTCCGTCGACTCGACCGCGAAGATCGGCTCCATGCTGGGGTGGTCGTACCGGAGCGTCCCGGAGATCCCCTCGGCGCCGCCGCCGAGGACGTCGAGCTGGCCTCCGGGCATGTCGACGTCGAGCCGGACCGGCCCCGCCCCGATCGGCTCCGGGGTCACCTCGACCGTCACGAGCTCCCGCGGCTCCGGCGGCCGGCAGGCGAGCAGGACGAGCGCCAGCGTCGCGATCCCGAGTCGATTCATCGATCACCTCCAGCCTTCCTTATACTCGCACGCTTCGTCTCCGAAGGAGCAAAACGATGACCCCCGGACGCATGCCTCCGCGAGTGAGGATCGCCCCGAGCCCGACCGGCGCGCCCCACGTCGGGACCGCGTACGTCGCGCAGTTCAACCGGGCGTTCGCGCGGAAGCACGGGGGAGCGTTCGTCCTCCGGATCGAGGACACCGACCGGACCCGCTCGACGAAGGAGTCGGAGGAGGCGATCTACTCCGCGCTCCGCTGGCTCGGCCTCGATTGGGACGAGGGGCCGGACGTCGGCGGGCCGCACGCCCCGTACCGGCAGTCCGAGCGTTCGGAGACCTACCGCGAGCACACGGCGGCGCTCGTCGAGAAGGGGGCGGCGTACCGATGCTTCTGCACGCCCGAGCGGCTGGCCGAGGTCCGGGAGCGGCAGAAGGCGGAGAAGTCGTCGTTCTTCGGTTACGACGGCCACTGCCGCGACGTCGACGCCGCCGAGTCGGCCCGCCGCGCGGCGGCCGGCGAGACGCACGTCGTCCGCCTCCGGATCCCGAGCGAGGGCGCGACGCGGTTCGAGGACCTCCTCCGGAAGCCGATCGAGATCGCCCACAAGGAGATGGACGACCAGGTCCTGCTGAAGAGCGACGGCTTCCCGACCTACCACCTCGCGAACGTCGTCGACGACCACCTGATGGGGATCACGCACGTCCTGCGGGCCGAGGAGTGGATCCCGTCGACCCCGAAGCACCTCCTCCTCTACGAGGCGTTCGGTTGGGAGCCGCCGGTCTTCTGCCACCTGCCGCTCCTGCGGAACAAGGACAAGTCGAAGATCTCGAAGCGGAAGAACCCGGTCTCGCTCGAGTGGTACCGCGACGAGGGGTACCTGCCGGAGGCGCTGCGGAACTTCCTCGCCCTGATGGGGTGGAGCCCGAACGACGAGACCGAGGTGTTCGACGAGGCGCGGTTCGTCGCCGAGTTCGAGCCGGAGGCCGTGAAGACGACCGGACCGGTTTTCGACCTCGAGAAGCTCGACTGGCTGAACGGGGAGTACATCCGCGCGATGCCGGAGGGCGATCTCGCGGACGCGATCGTCGCGCACGTCGGGAAGGACCTCGACCGCGACGAGCTCGCCCGCATCGTCCCGCTCGTGCGGGAGCGGATGAAGCGGTTCGCCGACTTCGAGTCGGTCGCCGACTTCTTCTACGCCGACGAGGTGCCGCTGGCGAAGGAGGAGTTCGCGGCGGCGAAGAAGATGTCGGACGAGGACCGCGTCGAGGCGCTCACGACCGCGCTCGCCCTCGTCGAGGCGGCGGACGAGGTCGGCGTCGAGCTCGAGCCCGCGCTGAAGGAGGCGGCGACGGAGCGCGGCTGGAAGGTCGGCCCGTTCTTCATGTGCCTCCGCATCGCGATCACCGGCAAGCGCGCCACCCCGCCCCTGCTCGAGTCGATGGCCGTGCTCGGCAAGGAGCGGTGCGTGGCCAGGCTGCGCCGCGCCGCGACTTTTCTGGCCGAGGAATAGAGTTCCCTCCCTCCCCACGAGCGACGCGGAGTCCCGGCGATCCCCGCCGGTCCTCCGCGTCCGCGCCCTCTCCCCTGCTCTCTCGTGCTCTCCCCTGCTCTCGTTGCTCCTCCTACGGCACGTTCGTGTAGATCAGGTGATCCGTCGGCCGCACGCTCCCCATGATCGGGAACGGGTGCGGCCCCGAGATCGGCGCCGTGTAGTTGTCCGCCATGTCGGTGAAGGTCTGGAGGACGACGGGGATCGGGAGGATCGGCGTCCAGCCGGCGGTCGTGGTGGCGCCGTAGTCGACCTCGAAGAAACCCTGGGCGTCGCACGAGTCGTACGTCCGGAAGAGGCCTTCGTTCGCCCAGACGTGCTCGGTCCCCGGGTAGACCGCGGGGCTGGTCCAGCGGCCGATGCTGGCGCTCACCATGTGGACCCACGGCAGCGTCGGGAAGAAGACGAACTGCGACTGGAACTCGGAGACCTGGCCGGTCGCGTCGGGGCAACTCCCCTTCCCCTCGAAGAGGGAGACCGAGTACTGCGGCGGGAGGGTCGACAGCGGGCAGAAGCAGCCCTGGCCGAAGTTGGCGAGGATGCCGGTCGAGATCCGTTCCTCGGTGAAGCAGGCCGCGACGCCGGCGACGGAGCCGGTCTTCCGCATCGCCTCGGACACGAGCGTGCCGCTCGGGTGGGGGAGGTTGCCGGGGACGAACGGCTGGACCGTGTCGTGCGGGGCGACGATGGCGTACGAGCGTCCGGGGTGGAACGTGCCCGGGCGATCGGAGAGGCCCGGCTTGTGGATCATGAAGTCGCAGCCGTGGAAGAGGACGAGCGCGTTGTCGTACGCGAGCGAGCTCGCCGAGCACTCGCGCGAGTAGTCGAGGTAGCCGTAGAAGAACGCGGTCGGGTGGCTCCCCGGCGTCCCGATGCAGGTCGGGACGGGGCAGACGCCCAGGCCGGTCGTGCCGGCGACCGGCGACAGGTCGACCTTCACCAGGAACCGCCACGTCTGGTGGAGGTTCCCGGTCGGATCGACCTCCTCCCAGGTCCGCGTGTAGTCGAGATGCATCGCCCCGCCCATGAGCGGCGCGCCGGTCCCGCCGTCGTAGACCGAGAGGATGCTCGTGAACTGCCCGCAGGCGAGCGACGACGGCGCCGGCGGCGTCCAGTCCAGCTTGAGGTCGTTGGTCGTCCCGACGTTGCAGTTGTCCCAGCAGATGCCGAGCCCCGGGAGGCCCGCCTGGGTGAACGGCGGCAGGATGAGCTGGGCCGGCGCGCAGCAGGCGCCGAAGTCGAGACCGTCGGGGCCGAAGCACTGGGCCTCGGCGCGGGGCGCGGCGGCGAGCGCGGCGCCGGCGAGGAGGAGGGCGAGGAAGGAGCGTCGGGCGAGGGTCATCGGACGGCCTCCGCAAAGGGGGGTGAAGACTCGGAAACGACGTTCCGGCTTCAGCAGCGGGCGTGCCGAACGGGGAGGCGGTCGGAAGTGACTCCCGTGAGGAGAGTTGGGGATGGAGGCGCGGAGGACGTCGTTTCGGGGGTGCCTCGATTCGACGCGCCGGTTCGCGGCGGGGAGCCGCGATTCGAAGCGGTCCGGCGACTCCGGCTACTCCGGCGACTCCGGCGACTCCGGCTTCTTCCCCATCGCCTCGGGGGTGTTCAGGTGCCCCTCGTCGACGCGGAGCCGCTCGACGACCTCGCCGCGTTCGACGTGGCGGTCGAAGATCTCGGCGACGTCCTCGACGGTGACCGCCGCGTACCAGACCTGCTCGGGGTAGACGACGACGGTGACGCCGAGCCCGCACTGGTTCAGGCAGCCGGCGGCGTTCGCCCGGACCCGTCCCTTCAGGCCGCGGCGGGAGATCTCCTCCTTCATGCGGAGGCGGACCGCCTCGGCTCCCTTCGACGCGCAGCAGCCGCGCGGGTGTCCGTCGGGCCGGGCGTTCTCGCACACGAACAGGTGGCGTTCGAACTTCGCCATGGTCAGTACCCGTGGTCGACGTCGTCGAGCAGGCGGCGCCCGATCACGACGTGCTGGATCTCGGTCGTCCCCTCGTAGATCCGGAGCGCCCGGACCTCGCGATAGAGCCGTTCGACGACGTTCCCCTTCAGGACCCCCGCGCCCCCGAACACCTGCACCGCGCGATCGGCCACGCGCTGCGCGGTCTCGGTCGCGGAGAGCTTCGCCATCGACGACTCGAGCGGCCGGGCGGCGCCCTCCCGGTCCATCGCGGCGGCGGCGCGGAAGACGAGGAGGCGCGCGGCGTCGAGCTCGGTCGCCATCGCCGCGACGTGGAACTGGATCGCCTGGAACCGGCCGATCGGCTTGCCGAACTGGACGCGGGTGCGGGCGCGGCCGATCGCCTCGGCGAGCGCGCGGCGGGCGAGGCCGTTCGCGGCCGCCCCGACCGTGACCCGGAAGACGTCGAGCGTCCGCATCGCGAGCTTGAAGCCGTCCCCCTCCGCGCCGATCCGCCGGCTCGCCGGCACGCGGCACCCGTCGAACCGGATCGTCCCGATCGGGTGGGGGGCGATCACCTCCTGGCGCTCGACGACCTCGAACCCGGGCGTCCCCGCGTCGACGGCGAACGCCGAGATCCCGGCGTGGCCGGCGTCCGGATCGGTCTTGGCGAACACGGTGTAGAGGTCCGCGACCCCCGCGTTCGAGATGAACGTCTTCGTCCCGTCGAGGACGTAGTCGTCCCCGTCCCGGACGGCCCGGGTGCGCATCGACTGGACGTCCGACCCCGCCTCCGGTTCGGTCAACGCGAACGCGCAGACCGCCTCCGCGGAGACGACCTCGCGGAGCCGCGCGCGCTGCTCCGGGTCGCCCGCGAACGCGATCGGCGCCGATCCGAGCCCCTGCATCGCGAACATCACGTCGGCGAACCCCGACGCGCGGGCGAGCCCCTCGCGGGCGATGCAGAGCGCGCGCACGTCGTACCGGGCCGCCCCGTCCGCGCCGTCGAACGACGGGAGGGTCAGCCGGAGGAGCCCGCGCTCGGCGAGGAGGTCGACGTGGCGCCGCGCGAGCGCGTCCTCGTCGCCGCCCGCGGCCTCGATCGCCTCGATCTCGGGAGAGAGCGCGGCGACCTCTTCGACCAGGGCGCGATGCCGGTCGTCGAACCGGATCTCGAGCGCGTCGATCACGAGCCGCCCCCGCGCTCGTAGAAGACCGCCTTCCGGCGCGGCTTCGCGGTGAACGCCTCGAAGTACTCGCGATAGTCCGGCGAATGCATGCAGATCGCCTGCGCCTGCGCCTCCGCCTCCATCGCCTGGTCGAGCGACATCGACGCCTCGCGCTCGAGCATCGTCTTGGTCATCCGCGTCGCGAACGCCGGACCGTCCCGCAGCCGCTCCGCCAGCGCGCGCGTCGCGTCGGCGAGCTCCGCCTTCGGCACGACCCGGTGGTAGAGCCCGTACCGCTCCGCGTCCCGCGCCTCCACGAAGTCGCCGAGGACGAGCATCTCGGTCGCGCGGGCGAGGCCGACGACGCGCGGGAGGAGGTAGGCGGCCCCCATGTCCGCGCCGCAGAGCCCGACCTTCGTGAACAGGAACGCGATCCGGGCCTCCTCGGCCGCGACCCGGAAGTCGGACGCGAGGGCGATCACCGCGCCGGCGCCGGCGACCGTGCCGTTCAGCGAGGCGACGATCGGGGTCGCGCACTCGCGCATCGCCTTGATCAGCCGGCACGTCAGCCGCGTGAACTCGAGCAGGCCCTCGGCCGACCGCGAGAAGAGCGGGCCGATGATGTCGTTCACGTCGCCGCCGGTGCAGAACGCCGGATCCTCGCCGGTGATCACGATCGTCCGGACCTCCTCGCGGGTCGCGAGGGCCTCGAACGTCGCGGTCAGCTCCTCGTACACCTGGAACGTGAGCGCGTTCCGCTTCTCCGGACGGGAGAGCGTCAGCGTCGCGATCGCGTCGTCCTCCTCGTACCGGAACGACGTGGGGTTCGGGGCGTCGGTCATCACGTCTCCTCGTTCGCCGCGGCGCGCGGGAGCGCCGCGGTCGCCTCGATCTCGATCTTCGCCCCGTCCTCGACGAGGGCCTTCACCTCGACCATCGCCATGGCCGGGTAGTGTCTCCCCATCCGTTCGCGGTACGCCGCGCCGACCTCCCGGAGGCGGTCCAGGTACTCCCGCTTGTCGGTCGCGTACATCGTGAGCCGGACGACGTGCTCGGGGCCGCCGCCGGCCGCCCGGACGACCGCCAGGACGTTGGCGAGCGCGCGATCGAACTGGGCCACGAAGTCGTCGGAGACGATCCGTTCCTCCGCGTCCCAGCCGATCTGCCCGGCGACGACGAGGAGGTCGTGCGGACCGCGGACCAGCACTCCGTTCGAGTACCCCTTCGGCGCGGGGAACGTCGGCGGCTGGATCGGTTCGATCGACATGGTCTTCTCCGGTCCCGGGGTCAGGTCGGCGTGGCGCCGCCGCAGAGGTTGATCGCCTGTCCGTTGATCCCCCGCGCCGCCTCCGACGCGAGGTACGTCACGCACCGGGCGACCTCGTCCGCCGTCACCAGCCGGTGCTGAGGGTTCTGTCCCCGCAGGGACTCGAGCGCCTCCTCCTCGGAGCGCCCGGTCTTCGCCACGATGTTCCGGATCGACGCATCGGTCATCTCGGTGGCGACGTACGACGGGCAGACCGCGTTGACGGTGACTCCCTTCCGCGCCACCTCGAGGGCGAGCGAGCGGGTCAGGCCGACCACGCCGTGCTTCGAGGCGCAGTACGCCGTGACGTACGGGTGGCCGACCTTGCCGGCGACGGACGCGACGTTCACGACGCGGCCGCGCCCCCGTTCGAGCATCCCCGGCAGGAACGCCCGGGTCACGAGGAAGACCGACGTGAGGTTCACGCCGATCATCCGGTCCCAGGTCGCGCGATCGGTCTTCAGGAACGGAGCGCTGACGGCGGCCCCCGCGTTGTTGACCAGGATCTCGACCGGCCCGAGCGCGTCCTCGACCCGGGCGGGGAGGCGGGCGACCGCCTCTTCGTCGAGCACGTCGGCGGCGAACGCGGCGGCCCTCCGGCCGCGCGACTCGACGGCGGCGACGACCTCGGCCAGCGCCGCCTCGTCGCGTCCGGAGACCGCGACGTCCGCGCCGTTCTCGGCGAGCGTCTCCGCGACCGCCCGCCCGATGCCCCGGGAGCCGCCGCTCACGAACGCGACCCGTCCCTCGAACTCCGCTCGACTCATGCGACTCCTCCGCCGAACCGGCCATCGTAGCCGGACGGAGGGGTGGCGATGAGCGCGGGGGAGGCTATCGGAGAGAAACGTCGATCGGCGCCGCCCCCCGGGGAAGGCCGGCGGTAGGGAGCGACCGGGTGGCCGAAGCCACGAGCGGCGGCCGATCGAACGATCACATCATTTCGTGATTCGATCTCCGTCGCGCCGCCCCGTCGATGGAGGGACGGGTCGGCCCCCCCGACGGGTCGGGACCCTCGGGGAGTGGCTGGGTGCGGCGGCGGAGGGAACCCTCGACATGGGATCGGAGGTATTCTACCCCGCTCCGGAAACCGGTCAAACGCGAGCCCATGGCGACCCGCATCGACACCCTCGAGGAAACGGAGACGACCACCGCGCGGCCGTGGGTCGTCGTCCTGTACAACGACGACGTGCACGCGATCGACGAAGTCGTGCTGCAGGTCCAGAAGGCGACGGGGAAGTCCGAGGACGAGGCGTACCGCATCACGCTCGAGGCGCACAACACCGGCAAGAGCGTCGCCTACGACGGGGCGCTGGAGGAGTGCCAGCGCGTCGCCGGCGTGCTCCGGAGGATCCGCCTGCTGGTCGAGGTCGACGAGGGGTGATCGGAATGTCCCGGCGGAGCGTGCCGTTCCGTTCCGTCCGATGGGGGGCCGTGTCGCCGCCCCCGTGACGCCGCCGAGGAGGAGTCCGCCGTGAAGCCCAGCCCGTTCGTCCCGTTCGGAGTCGCGCTCGCCATCGCGGCCGGTCTCGCCGGCCCCGCCGCCGCGTCGGTCGACACCTATCTCTCGGTCCCCGTCCAGGGCGCGATCGTGAAGGTCGACGGCGTCACCGGACAGGCGACGCCGTTCGCGACCGGCCTCGGCATCCCGTTCTACGGCTTCTGGACCGAGGCCGGGAAGCTGTACATGCCCGACCGGCTGTTCGGCGCGATCTTCGAGATCGACGATCAGGGAAACCTCGGCCTGCTGACGGCGGGGGGGCTCCTCTCCTCGGTCGTGACGGTCGCGCCGGCCCCGGGCGGCGGCCTCGTGGCGTCCGACCTGCCGCTGAACCACGTCGTCCACGTGGCGCCCGACGGCACGCAGACCCTGATCCACGACGCGGTCACGTCCGGGGGGCTCCTCGACGGCCCGGGGGGGCTCGCCTACGCGCCGAACGGCGACCTCTACGTCGCGAACAACATCGGCAACACGCTCGTGAAGATCGCGCCGGACGGGACGATCTCGCTCTTCTCCGCCAGCCCGCTCCTCGCGGCGCCCGGCGGGATCGCGATCGACCGCTCGGGGAACCTCTTCGTCGGCCAGTACAACACCGACCGGATCGTGCGGTTCCGGCTCGACACCGGCGAGGCGGACGTCTTCGCCGAGGACGCGGCGCTGATGGTCCGGCCGAACGACGTGAAGCTCGCCCGGAGCGGCGGCCTCCTCACCACGACGAAGCTCTCGAACCTCGTCCGGATCGACGCGCTCGGCCAGCTCACCGAGGAGTTCAAGGACGTCGCCTACGGCGAGATCGTCGGCGTGAACACCCGCGAGGACGCGACGCCGTGTTCCGGGTCGTTCGTGCCGTACGGCGCGGGGACGGCGGGGAGCGGCGGCCACGTCCCGTTCCTGCGCGGCATCTTCGACCCGTGCCCCGGGCACCACATCGCGCTCGAGTTCGGCGACTTCCTCGGGGGCACGGTCGGCGCGCTCTTCGTCGGGATCCAGCCGGCGTCGCTCCCCGCCCTCGGGGGGACCTTGCTGGTGAGCCCGGGCCCCGGCTTCGTCCAGCTCCCGCTCCCGTATCCCGGGAGCGGACCCGGTGCGGGCGACTTCCGGCTCCCGTTCACGCTCGGCGACAACCCGGCGTTCGTCGGGCTGAAGCTCTACCTCCAGGCGGCGGCGGCGGACGTGGGGGCCCCCGGCGGGGTCTCGCTGTCGAACGGCCTCGAGGAGACGATCGGGAGCTGAATGGGGGCGCTCACCGACCCCGTCCGGCTCGGTCGCACGCAGGTCGTGTCGGGGGACGTCGTGTCGTTCGCCCCGTCCGGCTGGCGCCGCCTCTTCCACCGCCCGTTCCTCGGGGTCGTCGACGTGCGCGACCGCTCGGTCCCGTACCTCGTCCGGGAGCGAAAGGGGCGCGTCCTCCGCGTCCCCCTCGACGGCGCCCCGTTCGCCGGGCCCGGCTGGACGTGGACCGTGTTCCGCCTGGCGGGGATCGACACGGGGCGGGCGGCGACGGTCGCCGCGCGCGCGGCGCAGCGCATGGGGGAGGGGATCCACCACCCGGACTACGACTGCGGCCGCACCGTCGGCTCCGACGAAGCACTCGTCGCCGACGCGTACGCCGCGATCGACGTCCCCCTCACCTTCGCGTCCGGTCGCCCCCACGAACTCGCCGAGGTGAAGGGCCCCCAGGACCCCCCGAACGACATCGTCCGCGACGACGCCAGTCCGACGGACCGCGGCGGCCGCGCCTGGGTCGAGCGCGGCGTCGAGAAGACGCTCCCCTGGCAGAAACGAACACGTCGATAGGGTCCGGAACGCGTTCGGGAACGTCTTCGCGTTCGCCACGGCGGGGAACGAGACGGGGAGGTGTCTCCGACCCGCTGTCCTAGACGCTGCGCGGCTTGGAACGCGTTCGGGAACGTCTTCGCGTTCGCCACGGCGGGTGCCGGAGGAGGGACGAGCTCTCCGACCCGCTCACGTCCTCGCGCGATGCGTCCGGGGTGGTCTCCGCCCGGTTTCGAGTCGCGCTGCGGGGTCGCTCTCGGAGCCTCGTCCCTCCTCCGGCCGCCGCCTCGTCCGCTCCGGACTTCCTCACCGATTCCTCTCTTGGGGAACGGGGGAATGCGGAGACGACCCATGGAATGGCCCTGACGCGGTGGTCTTTCGCCGGTTCCGGTTCTCCGCGTCAGCGGCCTCTCCCCTGCTCTCCCTTGCTCTCCCCTGCTCTCCCCTGCTTCACCTCCTTCACCGCGCAGCCCGTGCATCCGCCTCCTCCGTTCCCCCGGTACGCCTCCAGCTCGTACCGCAGGCAGCAGCGGAGGCGGCCGCAGGCGCCGAGGTTGGCGTCGCCGGTGACGGGGCGGCCCTGGTCGCGGGCCATCTTGGTGGTGACGGGGTCGAGGACCTTCAGCCAGGTCGCGCAGCAGAGCTCGCGGCCGCAGACGCCGACGCCGCCCTTCATCGCGGCCGCCTCGCGGGGCGGGATGCGGCGGAGCTCGACCTTCTGCGGCAGGCGGCGGGAGAGGTCGCGGACGAGCTCGCGGAAGTCGACGCGCCGCTCCGAGGTGAAGTGGAGGACGATCCGCTCGCCGCCGAACAGGACCTCCGCCTGGATCGGCTTCATCGGCAGGCCGAGGGCCTCGACGCGGTCCCGGAAGACGCGGAAGGCGTCGGTCTCGTCGTGCTCGAGGAGCGCGTTGGCGCGGTCGACGTCGTCGCCGGTCGCCGCCCGGACGAGGTCGGCGCGCTCGACCTCGGGATCGGGCGGACCGTCGCCGGCCGCCGGTTCGTCGACCAGCGTCGCGATCTCGGTGCCCCGGTCGGTCCGGACGACGACGTGCTGCCCCTTCCGGAGCGCCTCGCCGTCGCCGCTCACCCGGAGGTGGCGCTTCGCCTTGCCGACCCGGACGGTCGCGGACCAGGTCACGTCGACTCGCCCCGGCGCTGGGCGCGCATCACGCGGGCGAGCTCGGCCGGGTCGGTGACGGAAGCGACGTGGGCCGTCCGGGCGTTGACGTACGCCGCCGGCGCGGCCCCGGCGGGGAGCTCGAACGCGGCGAGGAGGTCCTCGTCGGCGACCGGGTCGATCACCTGGACGAGCTTGCTCGGGATGTAGATCTCCGCCGCGGCGCGGACCATCGCTTGCGTCGTCGCGTGCCCGCGGTCGCCGACGATCACGGCGTGGACCGGAGGGTGGAGATAGAGGTCGACGGCGCGCGCGTAGCCGGCCGTGAAGTACCCGTACAGGTGGTAGTCCTCCGCGAACAGCCGGAGCGTCCGCTCGGCCGTCTCGAGGTACTCCGCCTTCTGCGTGAGGTGGTGCGCCCGGAGGAACACCTCCGCGATCAGGCCGTTCTCGAGGATCGACTGGTTCCGCCGGCGCAGCCCGCCGACCGCGTCGTTCCCGACCCGGATGTCGTAGAAGCCGCCGTGCGACCCCTTCTGCTTCGACTGGAGGATCTGCAGCACGTCCTCGGCGACGTCGAGGTAGCGGCGGTCGCCGGTGAACTGCGCGGCGTGGAGGAGGGCGCGCGTGGCGTACGCCTGGTCGGTGAGCAGGCCGAGGATGTGCCGCCCGCCGTCGTGGTAGTGGTAGAAGCCGCGTCCCTGGTCGTAGCACTCCTCCAGGAGGAACGTCAGCGTCTCCTCCGCCATCTCGGCGCAGCTCTCGTCGTCGAGGACCGCCGCCGCCTTGTAGAGGGCGGAGACCGCGGCCGCGTTCCAGTTGACGTAGACCGTCCAGTCGGCGGCCGGCTTCTCGCGCTCGCGGCGCTCGGCGAGCGGGCGGGCGTAGTAGTCGTCGTCCGAGTCGCGCGACCCGCCGAACGCCGGCACCTCGGGGTGCCGGAGGTCCTCGCGGAGGAACCGGACGATCCGCTCGGCGACCGAGCGGAACCCGGGGCGCTCGAGCGTCTGGTACGCCTCGAGGTAGTTCCGGAGCAGCCCGACGTTCGTCTCGAGGAGCTTCTCGGTGTGCGGCGACCGCCAGTCGCGCGTCGTCGAGTACCGGAAGAACCCGCCCTCCTCGGCGTCGTGGATCGGCGCCTCGGCCATCTTGGTGAGCGTCCGGTCGATCACCCGCTGGAGGCGCTCGTCCCGGGTCTCGACGTAGCGGAGGGTCGCGAAGTCGATCGACTCCCAGTGCGGGAACTTCTGCCCCTCGCCGAAGCCGCCGAACCCCTCGTCGAAGCTGTCGAGGATCGCCGCCTCGACCTTGCCGACGATCGCGTCGGTCAGCTCGCCGGAGCGGGTGGCGCGCGCGCGGTCCGCGTCCTCCTCCCGCTTGAGCATCTCCTGGACCGCCGTCGCGATCACGTCGCGCCGCTCGGCGTAGTAGCGGGCGACCCGCTCGACCAGGTCCTTCAGCTCGTCGACCGAGAACGAGGTCCCGCCGGTGATGATCTCGGCGTCGGAGGTGAGGACGCAGACCGACGGCCACCCCCCCATGTTGTAGCGGTCGTTCACCTCGGGCCGCCGGTCCTTGTCGACGCGGACCGGGACGAAGCGGCGGTTCAGCAGCTCGGCGATCGCGTCGTTCGAGAGGACATCGCGCTCGAGACGCTTGCTGAACCGGCACCAGGAGGCGACGAGGAGCAGGAAGACGGGCCGCTCGAGACGCCGGGCCTCGTCGAAGGTCTCCTCACCCCATTCGCGCCATTCGACGGGCATGTCGGATCCCAGAGGAAGTCGCTCGCGAGCGCCGCCGCGTCGCGACACCGGAGCCTGTCACCTTATCGGCGCTCCGGGCCCGCGACTCCAGCGACACCGCCGTTTTCCTCATGGTAGCGCGCGGGCCGGCGGAAACGGAGCCGTTCCCGCGACGGTCCGATCAGGCGCTGATCGCGACGCGGGGGGCGTCCGCCCACAGCCCGTCGATGTCGTAGAACGAGCGGGTCTCGGCGTCGAACAGGTGCACGATCACGTCGCCGAGGTCGAGCAGCAGCCAGCGGCCGCCGTCGTTCGACCCCTCCTCGCGCGGCACCTCCTTGCCGAGCCGGTCCCGCTGGAGCCGCCGGATCTCGTCCGCCATCGAGCGGAGGTGCCGGCGGTTCCGTCCGGTCGCGAGGATGAAGTAGTCGACGATCGGGAGCTGGTCCCGGACGTCGAGGACGCGGATGTCCTCCCCCTTCCGCTCGTCGCAGGCGCGCGCGCAGAGGAGGGCGAGCTCCTTGGTGTCGAACTCGGTCAAGGTCGCCCGCTCAGCCGATGATCGCCGGCGCCGCGATGATCGCGACGACGCTCATCAGCTTGATGAGGATGTTGATGGCCGGGCCGGAGGTGTCCTTGAACGGGTCGCCGACGGTGTCGCCGACGACCGCCGCCTTGTGCGACTCGGACCCCTTGCCGCCGTGCTGGCCGCCCTCGATGTACTTCTTGGCGTTGTCCCAGGCGCCGCCGGCGTTCGCCATGAAGATCGCCATCAGCACGCCGGTCACCAGCGCCCCGGCGAGCATCCCGCCGAGCGCCTCGACCCCGAGGGTGAAGCCGACGAGCACCGGCGCGAGGACCGCGAGGACGCCCGGCATGATCATCTCCCGGATCGCGCCCTTGGTCGAGATCTCGACGCACTTGCCGTACTCCGGCTCGGCCTCCCCCTCCATGATCCCGGGGATCGAGCGGAACTGGCGGCGGACCTCCTCGATCATCGAGTTCGCCGCCCGGCCGACCGCGAGCATCGTGAGCGCCGCGAACAGGAACGGGAGCATGCCGCCGATCAGGACGCCGGAGAGGGTCTTCGGGTTCGAGAGCGCGAGCGCGGCCGGGTCGTCCTTGAGGTTCGCCGCGACGACGAACGACTGGAACAGCGCGAGCGCGGTGAGCGCCGCCGAACCGATGGCGAACCCCTTGCCGATCGCGGCCGTCGTGTTGCCGGCCGCGTCGAGGGCGTCGGTCCGCTCGCGGACCGTCGGGTCCTGGTGGGTCATCTCGGCGAGGCCGCCGGCGTTGTCCGCCACCGGGCCGTACGCGTCGACGCCGAGCGAGATGCCGAGGGTCGAGAGCATGCCGACCGCGGAGATCGCCACGCCGTAGATCCCGGCGAGCTGGTACGACGCCATCGTCGCCATCGCGATCAGGATCAGCGGCGCCCAGGTCGACTTCATGCCGACCGCGAGCCCCTGGATGATGTTCGTCGCCGACCCGGTCTCCGACTGCTTGGCGATGTCGTGGACCGGCTTCTTCGTCGTCGTCGTGTAGTACTCGGTGATCAGCCCGACCAGGACGCCGAGCAGCAGGCCGGTCAGGATCGCGCCGTAGACGCCCCAGATGCTCCAGCCGTCCTCGAAGCCCGCCGCCTTCCCGGCGGCCTTGAGCGACTCCTCCGGCAGGAAGAAAACCGCGCCCGCGGCGCCGACCGCGAAGACCGCGGAGGCGAACCAGAGCCCCTTGTGGAGCGCGGTCCCGAGCTTCGACTCGTCCTCGGTGTAGACGAACTTCCGGCCGAGCATCGAGCCGATCGTCCCGATCGCCGCCAGGACGAGCGGCAGCGTCAGCATGTACTTGTGGTCCTCGAGCGGCAGGTTCGCGTCGGTGATGTACGCGTACCCGAGCACCATCGTCGCGATGATCGAGCCGACGTACGACTCGAACAGGTCGGCCCCCATCCCGGCCACGTCGCCGACGTTGTCGCCGACGTTGTCCGCGATCGTCGC